>NZ_JAHQVH010000039.1:0-59791 GCF_019052435.1 Bacteroides sp. MSK.20.12
TAAGAGAGTTTGGATTACTTTTTCAATTTTCAGGAAAAGATACCTGAGTAGTTACGAATTACAAAAATGAAAAAGTACTCTCATGCAGCACTCGGTCTTTTCATCGCCGAGCAGTTTAAGAAAGCAGGTGTGAAGATAGCTCCCATGTGCGCTGAAATAGGCTTGGGCAAAGCTGTCTACTATGCAAAGGTTATAAAAGGGGAGACGTTCGTTTAAGCCATTTCACCCGTCTTTTGGCTTACTTCTATGACTGTCATACCAAAGAGGAATTTCGAGCCAAAGCAATTGAATGGGTCGACCGTTATATTGATTATCGTGAGAAACACGGGTGATGGGAAAGAAATTTAATCAGTTGATAATAAAATAATGCAGGAAGTCCAACGTTTCAATAAAGTCCTAAAATCTTTTGTCCTTCTAGGGGACATCATCTTATTGAACTTGCTGTTATGGATGTTTACTTCGATCTGGGAAAACCGGTCTCCATTTGAGTATTCAATGCCTCTTCTCCAGAACATGGCTCTGATGACTTTATGTTATCTGGTTTGCAACATCCGTTCAGGAGTGATCCTTCATCGTCCGGTGGTTCGCCCGGAACAAATTATGCTTCGGGTGGCCCGGAATATGATTCCTTTTGTATTGATAGTCTTTGGGCTTTCATATATATTCCATTTTGAATGTGTCAATCTGCGTCAGTTAGGGGTATTTTATATAGTTCTCATTATCGTTATCATTTCCTATCGTCTGACGTTCCGATCTATTCTGGAGCTTTATCGCAAAAGTGGGGAAAATGTCCGAAAGGTAGTGTTGGTGGGTAGCCATGAAAATATGCAGGAACTTTATCATTCCATGACGGATGATCCGACATCCGGGTATCGTGTATTGGGATATTTTGAAGATTTTCCGTCAGACCGCTATCCTACGAACATAGCTTATTTGGGACAGCCGTGTGAAGCTGTTGATTATTTGACTCGTAATGCGGGAAAGGTAGACCAGCTTTATTGTAGTCTTCCTTCCGCCCGTAGTGCTGAAATTGTGCCGATTATCAACTATTGTGAGAACCATCTGATTCGTTTCTTCAGCGTTCCCAATGTCCGGAACTATCTGAAACGGAGAATGTATTTTGAAATGTTAGGTAATGTCCCGGTACTTTCTATCCGTCGTGAGCCACTTGAATTATTGGAAAATCGTATGATGAAACGTGGCTTTGATATTATTTGCTCGCTACTGTTCCTTTGTACTTTTTTCCCTATTATATACATCATTGTGGGACTGGCTATAAAGATTAGTTCGCCTGGACCTGTTTTTTTCAAACAGAAACGAAGTGGGGAGGATGGTCGTGAATTTTGGTGCTATAAGTTTCGTTCAATGCGAGTAAATGCTCAATGTGATACATTACAGGCTACAGAACATGATCCTCGTAAAACCCGAATCGGTGATCTGATTCGTAAGACGAATGTGGATGAACTTCCTCAATTTATTAATGTATTGAAAGGAGATATGTCTTTAGTGGGTCCCCGTCCGCACATGTTGAAGCACACAGAAGAATATTCCCATTTAATAAATAAATATATGGTTCGTCATTTTGTAAAGCCTGGTATTACAGGTTGGGCACAAGTGACAGGTTTCCGTGGAGAAACGAAGGAGCTTTGGCAGATGGAAGGACGTGTGCAACGTGACATCTGGTATATTGAGCATTGGACGTTTCTTTTGGATTTATATATCATGTATAAGACTGTGTATAATGTAATCCGTGGGGATAAAGAGGCTTATTAGGCGAAGAGTTGGAATTTGAATAAAGATTAAATCAATAGTTGTAAAATTACATGAGTAGGTGGTTATGAGAAAATTGAAACGATTGACTTTGGGTGCGTTACTTGCTTTTTTGCTGGTATCCTGCCAATCATATAAGAAAGTGCCTTATTTGCAGGATACGGCTTTTGTGAATGATACAGAACAGAGTGTTCGTCAGACAGGTGTGAAGGTTATGCCCAAGGATTTGTTGACGATTGCCGTATCTTGTTCTACTCCGGAACTGGCTGCACCTTTCAATCTGGTAAATTCGGGTACTGCTAATGGAACGGAGGGAAAGACGGTAGGACAAGGAACTGCATCATCTGCTCTACAGCAATATCTGGTGGATAATCAGGGGAATATCAACTTTCCAGTATTGGGCGAGATTCATGTAGGTGGATTGACTAAACTGGAGATAGAAAATCTGATTATAGATAAGTTGAAGGTTTATTTGAAAGAAGCACCGCTTGTAACTGTACGTATTGTTAATTATCGGATTTCGGTATTGGGAGAGGTTACTAAGCCAGGAAGCTTTGTAGTCTCTAACGAGAAGATTAATTTGCTGGAAGCACTCGCCATGGCAGGTGATTTGACTATTTATGGTATGCGTGATAATGTGAAATTAATCCGGACAGGGCAAGATAATAAGCAGGAAATTATTACTATGGACTTGAATAAGGCTGAAACGGTACTGTCTCCTTATTATCAGTTACAGCAGAATGATATAATTTATGTGACACCTAATAAGACTAAGGCGAAGAATTCGGATATAGGAACCAATACGGGATTATGGCTGTCTAGTACTTCTATTCTGGTTTCACTTGCAAACATATTGGTAATTTTATTAAAATAACAATCAACAATGAAAGAAAATTCGTATGACAATAATATGAATGAATTGGACGAAGAGAAAGTAGATTATCAGGAACTTTTTTTTAAATATGTAATTCATTGGCCTTGGTTTGTAGCTTCCGTTTTAGCTTGCCTAATTGGTGCTTGGGTGTATTTGCATTTTCAAACTCCCGTGTATCAGGTTTCTGCTTCCATCATGATAAAAGATGATAAAAAAAACGGTGGTGGAAATGTTGCTGATTTGGAAAGCTTGGGATTGGGTGGAGTGATTACTTCTGCACAAAGTATTGATAATGAGATTGAAGTTTTACGCTCAAAAACGATTTTAAAAGAAGTTATCAATAATCTGGAACTTTATATAACTTATTATGATGAGGATGAATTCCCTAAAAAAGAATTATATAAGACTTCTCCGGTAGTCGTAAACCTGACACCTCAGGAAGCAGACGAATTGTTGGATGTAGCTTTGATTAATATGAAGCTTACTCCAGAGGGTGGTCTGGATGTAAATTTGAAAATAGGGTTGAATGAATATGCTAAACATTTTGATCAACTTCCAGCAGTGTTACCTACAGATGCGGGTACATTTGGGTTTGCATTGAAAGATTCCTTGGCGAATGGGAATATAGAAGGACAGAATGTGGTGCGAAATATCAGTGCTGTGGTCAGTCAGCCGTTTAGAGTAGCAAAAGGATATCAGTGGGCATTGGAAATAGCACCCACTTCCAAAACGACTTCTGTAGCAGTTGTTTCATTGATGAATACGAATATACAGCGAGGACAGGATTTTATCAATAAGTTGATGGAAATGTATAATCGGAATACAAATAATGACAAGAATGAGATTGCTGAAAAGACAAGGGAATTTATCAATGAACGTATTAAGATTATTGATGAAGAATTAGGAAGTACGGAGAATAAATTGGAAGCCTTTAAAAGAAATGCGGGTTTGACAGATATTAGCAGTGATGCTCAATTGGCTGTATCGGGGAATGCTGAATATGAAAAGAAGCGTGTAGAGAATGGAACCCAGATTAATTTGGTTCGCGACCTTGTTAAATATATCAATAATCCGTCAAATGAGTATGAAGTTTTACCAGGTAATATCGGTTTATCTGATGATGGATTGACTACTCAGATAGAACGTTATAATGAATTAATTATTGAACGTAAACGTTTGCTTCGTACTTCTACGGAGAGCAATCCGATGATAGTGAATCTGGATACGAGTATTCGTGCTATGAAATCGAATGTTCAGGCTGCTATTAATGGTACTTTGCAGGGTTTACTTATTGTGAAGGCTGATTTAGATCGTGAAGCGAGCCGTTTTTCTCGTCGTATCAGTGATGCTCCGGGGCAAGAACGTCAATATGTAAGTATTGCACGGCAGCAAGAAATCAAGGCAGGACTTTATTTGATGCTTTTGCAGAAGCGTGAAGAGAACGCCATCACTTTGGCCGCTACAGCCAACAATGCTAAGATTATAGATGAGCCAGCAGCTGAAGGTGCTCCGGTATCTCCGAAACCAAAGA
Organism: Bacteroides sp. MSK.20.12; assembly: GCF_019052435.1. NCBI lineage: Bacteria > Pseudomonadati > Bacteroidota > Bacteroidia > Bacteroidales > Bacteroidaceae > Bacteroides > Bacteroides sp. MSK.20.12. The sequence continues at coordinate 4,176 of NZ_JAHQVH010000039.1, forward strand.
TGATTTACATGATTGCTTTGGTGGTAGGTGTAGGATTACCTATTGGTATCATTTTCCTGATTGGTTTGACTAAATTCAAAATAGAGGGGCGTGGTGATGTTGAGAATTTAACGAGTCGACCTATTGTGGGTGATGTACCATTAACTACTGAAAAAAATGGAACTATTGCTGTATTTGAGAATCAGAATACTTTAATGAGTGAGACTTTTCGTAATGTCCGTACTAATCTTCAGTTTATGCTTAAAAGTGATCAAAAAGTGATACTAGTCACTTCTACTGTCAGTGGTGAAGGTAAATCTTTTATTTCTTCAAACCTTGCGATTAGCCTTTCTTTATTGGGAAAAAAGGTTGTAATTGTTGGTCTTGATATTCGTAAGCCTGGTTTGAATAAAGTGTTTAATATTCCTCGTAAAGAATTGGGTATTACTCAATACTTAGCAAATCCAGAAAAGAATCTGATGGATTTTGTTCAGCCTTCGGATATAAGTAAGAGTCTGTATATTCTTCCAGGTGGAACTGTGCCGCCTAATCCTACAGAATTATTAGCTCGAGATGGTTTGGATAAGGCGGTTGAAACATTGAGAAAGAACTTTGATTATGTGATTCTAGATACAGCTCCAGTTGGTATGGTGACGGATACTTTATTGATAGGTCGTGTAGCTGACTTGTCGGTGTATGTATGTCGTGCTGATTATACTCGAAAAGCTGAATTTACTTTGATTAATGAATTGGCTGATAGTAATAAATTGCCTAATCTTTGTTCCATAATTAATGGTCTTGATCTTCAAAAGAAGAAGTATGGTTATTATTATGGCTATGGCAAATATGGCAAGTATTATGGCTATGGCAAACGTTATGGATACGGTTATGGGTATGGAGAACATAAAGTGAAGGAAGAATGAATAGCTAATAAGGTCATTAAATCGTTTCATTGTTTGGATACTAAAAAGTATCTAAAACAGTGAGGAGTACTCTTGTCTGAGTATAACTTTAATCTGCGTGAAATATAAAATTCGGAATAACCCAATGAAGGAAATTATAGCGACTGATACACAAAGAATTGCGAAAAATTCACTATTCTTATATTTAAGAATGTTGTTCACGATGGGTGTATCATTCTATACATCAAGAGTGATCTTAAACACATTAGGTGTCGTAGATTTTGGAGTATATAATGTGGTAGGTGGCGTAACGGTCATGCTTTCTTTCTTTAATGGTTCACTTCAATCAGCAAGTTCTCGTTATTTGACATTTTCAATCGGAAAGGGGAATGTTGATGAAGTGAAAAAAGTTTTCAGAAGCGTGTTAGGTGTTCATCTAATACTTGCATTAGTTTTATTTGTCTTGTGTGAAACTGTAGGTCTTTGGTTTGTATTAAATAAACTTATTATACCAGAAGAACGATATGATGCAGCTTTATGGGTATATCAATGTTCTATTATTGCCATGCTCGTTTCAGTGGTTAGTGTACCATTTAATGCTTTAGTAATAGCTCATGAAAAGATGAATGTTTTTGCTTATATATCAATAGTGGAGTCGACATTAAAACTTTCTATTGTATTTTTATTATTGATAATTCCGTATGATAAATTAATAAGTTATTCTATTTTGTTCTTGTTGGTTCAATTAATGTTAAGAGCAATATACACCATATATTGCTCAAAGAATTTTGTAGAGAGTAGAGAGAAACCGCAATGGAATTCAAAATTGTCAAAGGAACTGATTGTATATGCTGGTTGGGCATCAAATGGTAGTCTTGCTTTATTGGCAAATAATCAAGGTATAAATATTCTTTTAAATATGTTTTTTGGACCTGTAGTGAATGCAGCTCGCGGTTTAACAACCCAAGTACAGGCCGCTGTTTTAGTGTTTGTGCAAAACTATCAAATGGCATTGTCACCTCCTATTATTAAAGCGTATGCAACTAACGATTTGCAGAATATGCATAAATTGGTGATAGCGTCTTCTAAATATGGTTATTTAGTTATGGTTTTAGTTGTTTTTCCTTTATTTGTTTTTGCCTCTGTTGTTCTCCAATTATGGCTAGGCACTGTACCTGAATATACAATTAGCTTTGTCCGAATAACATTACTTATTTGTTTGTTGGCGCCATTAAGACAGGCTATGATAAATGCAGTACATGCTACAGGTAACATAAAAAGATTCCAAGTTTATGAGGGTACTACAATGTTATTGGTCTTGCCCTTTTCCTATATAGGTCTTAAAATGTTTGACATATCTCCAGATTCTGTAATGATAATATATGGAATTATAGAGGCACTTGTTCAGTGTATTAGGTTTTATATTGTATTACCATTGATAAAAATATCCTTTGAAGAATATTTTAAAAAAGCTTTAATGCGTCCTTTATTATTAACTGTATCATTGTTTCTTCTGGTATTTTTCTTGCCGTCATATGACTCTCTATCTGTAGATACTTTTTTATGTATGGTAGTTGTGTTCATGATAGAAATCTTTTTCCTTTTCTTTATTGGATTGTCTTTGGGTGAACGGGAAAAAATATTGTTACTAATTAGAACTAAATTGTTATGACGCCATACACTTCCACTGCAATCCGTATTGTGCGTTTTCCATTAGCTGTTCTTGTAGTATTTATACATAGTGTAGGACCAACAGATAATATTGCTTATTATCCTTTTCGTGATTTCTTTTCTCATACATTTTGTAGTTTTGTTGTACCTGCTTTTTTCATCATATCTGGGTTCTTGTTTTTTCAGCGGATGGAGAATGGGTTTACGAAAAAGATCTATATTAAGAAGTTAAATTCGAGAATCTCTACTTTACTTATACCATATTTCGTTTGGAATGCCGTAACTCTAGTGATTGATTTGCTAAAGTTCTATACAGGAAGACCTTCCTGGATTGATTATGGAAATGCTTCGATAGGTGAAATTATAGTCCATTGTTTTTGGGGCAACGTTTCCGATATCTCAAGTGGTATTTATTACCCGATAAATCTTCCTCTATGGTATATACGTGATTTGATAGTGTTGTGTTTGTTTTCTCCGATAATATATAAAATCTGTGATAAGTTTGGCTGGTTTACAATTGTGGCTTTAACTGTATCATATTTTTTAGGTTTACATCTTTTGTACTTTAACTTGCTCGGCATTCTATTTTTTAGTTTAGGCGCTTTTCTGGCTATACATAATCGTAATCTGGTTTATGATAAGTGGTATTATATGTGTCCCATTATCATTATCGGACTGATTGTTTATATAATGACAGGACAAGAAATAATCCTAAAATTATATATTTTTACTATGCCATTCTTTATATTTTTTCTATGTTCGAAAATAAGAAAAGTCGAAAAAATAGCCTCTTTGGGCAAGTATTCAACAGTGATATATTATAGTCATTATCCGCTTACGTTAATTGTAGCTTTTAAGATAGTCGGGTTAATTTTGCCTTGTTATTCACTTATAAATTATTTTATTATCCCGTTGTTGGCTGTACTTTTGAGCATAATGCTGTGTGAGATATTAAGCTCTTTACGTCTAAAATATGGAAAAAGAAAAAATTAAATATTCAATAATCGTTCCAGTTTATAATGCGCAGCGGTACATTGAACGCTGTATAAACAGTGTCTTTTTGCAGACAGAAACAAATTGGGAGTTGATATTAATAGATGATGGAAGCAAAGATGGATCAGGTGAGATATGTCAAAGGTTTGCTGCTTTAGATACTAGAGTTAAGTATTTATATCAAGAAAATAAGGGAGTTAGTGCAGCTCGTAATAAAGGATTAGACATTGCGTGTGGTGAATGGATTACCTTTATGGATTCGGACGATTGGGTAGAGCCGTTTCATCTGGCTACATTTAATAAACAAGTAGAAAAAAATGTAGATTTGTGTATCAATAGTTTTATTATAGATTTATATTATGGAGTAAGAACATTCAATTATTTAGATTCTGTGTCAAAGAATAAGAATGAAAGCTTAGATCTGTTTTTGGGACCATTGAAAGCACATTCTCAATTCTTGTGGATAAAGGCTTTTAAATCCTCAATAATAAATAAATACGGATTACGATTTGACGTTAGTGTTAGTCTAGGTGAAGATAATATTTTTATTCTTAGTTATCTTCTTTATGTCAAAACGTTGTCAAGTACTTCCATTGCAACTTATCACTATGACCAGATTGATGAAAATCAGAATTCTTTAGGACGTAAGAAAAGGCCGGTGAAGGATGCATTGCATCAAATAAAGCAAAATACGACGGCTATTTACAGTATATATGAGCAGACTGGCAGGGAATCGTTGTTACACTATTCTTCTGATTATTATTATACACGGGTTTTTGAACGCATTCTGGTTCAAAATAAAAGAAAAATAGGGGGGGGGATTTTTTTATAAGCCTGCTCTGACTGGCGATTTTAGAAGTTTTATTAAAGACTTAAGAATTGAATATGTTCAAGATCGTTTAATTAGATTTTATTGGCTGTCATTTGACAAACCGATAAATGCTTTCGTTTTATTCAATTATTACATAATAAGAAAATGCTTGACATTAAAGACAATAAGATGTGTTGTGGCTGCGAAGCATGTAGTCAAGCGTGCCCTAAGGCATGCATAGAGATGAGAGTCGATGATGAAGGATTCTTTTATCCCGTAATTGATTATGCTATATGTGTCGACTGTGGTTTATGTGAAAAAGTTTGTCCGGTAATTAATAAGAGAGAAGCTTTGCTTGTACGAGAGGCTTATGCGATAAAAAATCCGTCTAAATTTATTCAACAACAAAGTTCATCTGGCGGTTTTTTTTCTCTTGTAAGCGAATATGTACTACAGAATAAAGGTGTAGTTTTTGGCGCTCGTTTTGATAAAGACTGGGGAGTACGGATGGATTATGTTGAGGAGCGGAACTATTTATCGAAGTTTAGAGGTTCCAAATATGTGCAGTGCAGAAATGAAGAGACTTTTGCTAAAGCTAGGGAATTTCTAAAGAATGGCAAGCTAGTACTTTATACAGGTACTCCCTGTCAGATTGCAGCTTTAAAGAACTTTCTAGGCAGAGACTATACTAATCTTATAACTATAGACTTTATTTGTCATGGTGTACCTAGTCCGGGAGTCTGGCAAAAGTATCTTAGCGAACAAAAAAACAAATTGTCCTTGCAAAGCATAGCAAATGAAAAAGATACATTCTTATCTTCTTCTCTAAAGGAAAGACTTGAGATTACAGGTATTAATTTCAGAGAGAAAGCAGGATTCGGATGGGAAAAATTTGGTTTTATCATTCGTGGAATGTCGGTTTCTAAAATGGATCAAAATCAGATATTGTTCTCTGAAATGCATAGTCATAATCCTTTTATGAAAGGTTTTCTTTCTAATATAACAATTCGTCCATCGTGTTCGTTATGTCCTGCGAAGGGGGGGCGTTCTCAAAGTGATATTTCAATGGCTGATTTTTGGGGTATTAAGGAGATTGATAAAAGGTTCTATGATCCAAATGGGGTAAGCTTAGTTTTTGTTCATACTGAAAAAGGTGATAGCATAATGGAGAAGTTAGTCTGTGAAAAAAAATCGGTAACACCTGATGATATAGTCTTTACTAATATCTCCTATATGCATAGCTCACCTCTTCATCCTAAACGAATAGCCTTTTTTTCTAGATGGAAATCCGAGTCTGTTGTAAAATTGCTGGAGGAATTTGCAAAACCATCATTGCTTGATAAACTTAAATTTATTATTAGAATGATACTTATTAAGCTTAACCTGAATTATAAGTTAAATAAGCTGCTTAAAAAACGATAAAGATGAATATTGGTATAATTACGATGTGGAATAGTAAAGATAATTATGGTCAAGTATTACAGTGTTATGCGCTTCAGCATTATCTTCGGGAACAAGGTCATAATGCTTTTTTGATAAAAAGTATCAGTGATGCAGTAGAGAAGAAGTCTTTGAATACACGATTTCTTCAGTTGCCGGGAAAGATCTTCTCTTATCGTTTTTGGTCGTTATTGATATTTAGATTTAAATTGAAGCAGTTTTCGAGACGATATGGTCATTTGGATAGAGGATTTGATTATTTCCGAACGAAGTTTATTGTATCAACAGATAAGATTTATGATATTGCTATGCTGGAAGATAATCCTCCTCTATGTGATGCTTATATTACGGGTAGCGATCAGGTGTGGGGGGCATTGTCTAAAGTCTATTTTTTGACCTTTGTTCATGATAAACCCAAATATTCATATGCTGCAAGTTTTGGTAGTAATCCTTTTACTATAGATGGACGTAAAAAGATGGCAGAAATGCTCTTTTCATTCTCTGCAGTTACAGTAAGGGAGGAAAAAGGTCTAATTTATTGTAAGGAAATGGGTATTGATGCTCGTCGTGTTATTGATCCAACTGGGTTACTCACAAAAGAGGATTATCTTAATATTGCAGATATACCAGAGGAAAAAGATTATATATTACTTTATCTATTAGGTAATTATACAGATGTTAACATAGATGATATTTATAGTTATGCTAAAATAAAACACTTGAAAATAAAATATATAGCTAGTCAGGCTCGTAATGACAAATATGAAAAAATATTCCCCTCACCAACAGAATGGCTTGGATTGATATCAAAAGCTAAATATATATTGACTAATTCATATCACTGTTGTATGTTTGGTATTTATTTTGAGAAACCATTTATGTTTTTTGAATTAAAGGGTATTTTTAGAGGTATGAATTCCAGAATGGAAACCTTGATATCACAATATGCAGTACCACGAGTGCGTCGATTGGAAGAACTTGATTTTTGCGAATTTGACTATAGTAAAATTTCCCAAACTCTGAATCGCGATAGAAACGAGGGAAGAAAGATGTTGCAATCGTGGTTTTCATAATTCATTATTAGAGATGAGCTTAAAAACAAAAACATTTCGCTATTGGATACATCTGTATTTGTATAACAATAGTTTTATCTTACATGTTAAACGTAATATTAAGAGTCATTTATTTTCAAATTCGGTATTGTTGGTTTGTTTTCCCTATATTCTTTTGAACTATTGGTTTTCTATGTTTTATGAGAAAGCTTGGGGATTTAGGAAAGTTGAGAAAATTATGGAAAAAGAAAGAAGTGAAATATTCAAACATGAAGTCGCAATTGTGTCCATCAGTAAAAATGAAGGTCCTTATCTGATAGAGTGGATTGAATTTCACAGAATGGTAGGGGTTACAAAATTTTATTTTTATGATAATGAAAGTAATGATGATACTTTAGATTTACTAAAACCTTATATAGAAGCAGGTATTGTGGATTATACCTTACAAAGAGGTAAAGCACAGCAGCTAGTAGCTTATAATGATGCTATCAAAAAACATAAAAGGGAATGCAGGTGGATGGCTTTTCTTGATATGGATGAGTATTTGATGCCTGTGGATAGTTCTAAAGGTTTGGGTGAAGTAATGAATGAACTTGTTTATAAAGCTAAATTGGGGGCTTGTGGTGTAGGAGTGAATTGGGCTATATTCGGAACCTGTGGCTTAAAACATAAACCGGAAGGACTTATAACGGAAAATTATACGAAAAGAGCTGAAAATAACTATTATTTAAATATCCATATTAAAACAATTTGTAATCCTCGATTGGTGATAGATTACATCTCACCTCACTATCCTCTTTATGTAAAAGGTGGATATTCTATTCGAGAAGCATGGGGTAATCGTATTTTTGGCTGGGGAGCTAGTGATATTGTTTTCAGAAATTTGCGTATTAACCATTATTATACAAAATCAGAAGAAGAATATATCGCTAAACGAGCGAGAGGGTTAGGCGACCGTATAGGTATTTATGACGATGATCATTTTAAGAAATATAATAAATATGATATAGAGGATTACTCAATGAAGCCGTTTATAAGTGAACTGCGGAATAGAATTGTGAAATATCCTAATATAAGATAAGTATGATACCCAAAATTATTCATTGGTGCTGGCTAAGTGGAGATCCTTTGCCTGACAAAATTAAAAACTGTATTGATTCTTGGAAAATATGTCTTCCTGATTATGAGATAAAATGCTGGACTACTCAAAATTTTGATATCAATTCCATAGAGTATGTAAGGGAAGCTTTCGAACAAAAGAAGTGGGCTTTTTGTGCAGACTATATACGTGCTTATGCTTTATTTACAGAGGGTGGCATCTATTTAGACTCTGATGTACAGGTGCTTAAATCGTTTAATGATTTGCTTCATTTTCATTTTTTCTCTTCAGTGGAATATATTCCTGATAATGTGAAATGTTTTGATGTAGTGAATAAATGCTTGGATACAAATTTAAATCGTTTGCCTAATGTAGACTATGTACAGGGAATAGGAATTCAAGCGGCCATTATGGGTGCAGAAAAAGGAAACGAATATATGAGTGATTGCCTGGCTTATTATAGAAATCTTCATTTTTCAATGAATAAGGGTTATGATAACATGGCTATTGTTGCTCCCAACATTTATGCCGTGAATGCTGAAAAATATGGCTTTAGATATAAAAATGAAGATCAGTATCTGGATAATAATATGGTAATTTTTAAAGATGAGGTTTTTTGTGTGCCAGAATTTATGAATCATCGTACCTATGCATTGCATCTGGTTGCTCATAGTTGGTATAATCCTACGCTATCACAGAAGATATATCAATCATTGGCTCAAATAAAATTTCTGAAGAGAATATTTGACTGGCTTGAGAATAGTAAATGTACTCGTAATATGATTGCTCTTATAAAGAAAAATATATGGCTGAAGTAGTGGCAAAAGAGGTGTTTACTTTTAAAAATGGATTTTTCCTACTTCTTTGTATGTGTTCAGTTGCATCTTATTTAGGAGGCCCGATCTGTTATGCTTTATTGGTGTTGTATTCGTTGTCGAAAGTTTTTAGAATTAAGGGATATACTTATAATATATTTGCTGCTCTTTTTATTCTTATTGCCATTATTAGTACATTGGTGAATTTAAGTGAAACAGAGGCTGTTTTTAAACCGGGACAAAGAATTGTAATGCTAATTTTGGTGATGATTGTATTCTCTCCTGTAATAACTAATCGTTCAATATATGCATATAGAAAAAGACTTTTTATCTACCTGCTTGCTGGTTTGTCTATTACTTCATTTATTTCTTCAGTTTTAGGCTTATTAGGAAAGAGATTTATTGATGGCTATCTTGTGGGATGGTATGACTTTCCTAATTCTTTAGGTTATGCGCAAGGTTTAACTATTATAGCATTGGCAAGTCTTCTTGGCGTTGTTTCTCTAAAATTGAAATTATTATGTATAGGTGGAATTTTAGTCACTATTGTTGCTATACCATTAACAGGTACTCGTACAGCTTTTTATTCTATTCCGTTAGTTATGGTCGGTTATGCTTTCTTGAAAAGTCGAAATATAAAGAAACTGTTTCAAATATTAGCAATTGTTATTGCCGGCGGTATATTATTCCTTAATTATGTAGATTTGGATACATCTATTATAGATCGCAAAAATAAATTGCAAGAGATTGAGGGGAGTAGTCGGGATGCTTTATGGAAAGCGCGTATGAATGAATATGAACAGTCCCCTATAATAGGTATTGGTACGTTTAGAGCGGATATGCGTTGGTCCATCGTGAATAAAAATGGTAATGTTGAAGCAGGTAACTCTTTCTTAATGATGTTATCAATGAATGGTTTATTGGGGTTTGTAAATTTCTGCTTATTGTATTTGGGTGTTGTTATACCTTTCTGCAAATACATACTAAAAAAGCGAAAGTCCGGGCTTTCACCCTTTGAGATTATGTTAAGTTTAGTGATTACATATAATTTTATCTCTATGCAGCAAACTGGGTTGCTTTTAAATGTTGGACTATATTTCACAGGTATTAATTGGCTTACTCTATCATTGGCTTACAAGATCAATAGATTTAACACTATTAATTAAGTATGATAAAACGGTTATATTTTATTGATAATCTTAAAATGACTGCTATCTTTTGTGTAGTGCTCGGTCATATTGGTGGCATTACTTCTATTCCTTGGCTCGTTGAGATTATCTATAGCTTTCATATGGCATTATTTTTTGCAGCCAGTTCTTATGTTTTGGCTATTAATGGTAGAGTTCTTTCTAATAAAAAGAAGGCTCAACAATTATTGATTCCCTATATTAGTATATGTATGCTTGCTATAACTTTGCATGGTTTCACTGTAGATGCTATAAAGGGGTATTTCTTATCAGAAACAAGATGGGGCTATTGGTTTTTACCAACTTTGTGGTTACTGTTTTGTTTGATAAAGATTAATATGATAAAACTATTTAGATCTAGTACTTTTTTATTCATAATTATCGCTGTAGCAATAGAATTTTTTCTTTGTTTATGCAAATTGATACTACCTCCATCATTCGTTGAATTCTTTTGTATTAGGCATTTAGTTACAAACTGGCCTTTGTTTATATTGGGATATTTATATCATGATTTACATATATTACATGGAAAGAAAATCTTGTTATTTTCTTTGTTTGTGTGGATATCTGTATTGTTTTTATCTCTTGCTTTGGGTATTTCTAATGAAATTATTCGTATGTGCGGTCGTTTTGCAGCTGTCTTGTTTTTTTTAATACTTATCAGAGAATTCTCAATGTTGATATTGCATATATTACTTCCATTGGTAGAGCCTCATTGACGATTTATCTATTTCATTATTTTCTTTTGCAATTCATTCCGGCTTGTAAAATGGGCGGTATATATTCTCTGCTTATATCTTTATTTGGTAGTTGTTTGATAATCTTGATTTGCTGTATATGGCATTATCAAGTGATACAACGATTTAATATACTTCAAGTTTTATTTTGTGGAAAGATTAGTTTGTTAAAATCAATTATAAATAAATGAAGCGTGTAAAAATATTCTTAAGTCTTTTATTACCTTGGTGTTTGAAAAGAAGATTACTAAATAGTATTAAGGGATTTGAAGTATCTAAAGAGGCTTATATTGGATTATCTTTTGTAAATCCTCAAATCTTAGTATTAAAGCCAGGAAGTAATATCGGCCATTTTAATGTTATAATTAATTTGGATAAATTGGTTTTGAATGAGAATTCGTCTATTGGTAGAAGTAATTGGATTACAGGTTTCCCGACAAAGAGTGATAGTAGGCATTTTGCTCATGATAAAGGACGAGAAAGTGAATTAATCATAGGTAAGGAATCTGCTATTACAAAGAATCATCATTTGGATTGTACTAATGCGATACATATAGGTGATTTTGTCACAATTGCAGGCTACAATTCGCAGTTACTGACTCATTCTATAGATATTTATAAAGGTAGGCAAGATAGCCATCCGATAATGATAGGTGATTATTGTTTTGTCTCTACTGATGTAAATATTTTAGGTGGTTCAGTATTGCCTGCTTATAGTGTTTTGGCAGCAGGGGCTGTATTGAATAAAATATATGCAGAAGAATGGAAACTCTATGGTGGTGTTCCAGCCAAACCTATAAAAGATATATCTAAAGATGCTAAATATTTCAATCGTAAAATAGGATTTGTTTATTAATAAACTGTATAATGGAAACTACTAAAAATTATAATACGGTTGATATCGGTAAGTTCATTGCCTGCATTGGGATTGTAGCTCTACATGTCTCTCCTTTGAGCTCTTTATGCCATTGTGTTTTTCTTCATTCTACTTTAGGATTCCTCACAAGTCTATGTGTTCCCTATTTTTTTGTTATAAGTGCTTTTTTATTTTTTTCTCGTAATCCTGATTATTCATTAAACAAACTTTTACATTTTGTGAAACGTATCACTATATTGTATTTGGGTTGGCTTCTCATTTATATTATTGTTACTTGGGATTACCAACTGTTTACAAATTTTTCGTTTGCTAAATTATTTAACTCCTTTTATGGCTCTTGGTTCTATGTAGCATTGGTAATTTCGACAGTTATAATCACTTTTCTCTCAAAAATTAACGAATACTTAGCTATAATATGTTGTGCTATAGTTTTTGTCTATTTTGTAGCTTGTCATTGTGGATTTGAATGTAAGGCTGTTTACGATTGGAGTTATAAGCACATCAATGGATGGTTCTTAAGTTTTCCATATGCATTGATTTTTACTTGTATTGGATTGATTGTGGGGGGGTAAAAAAAAGAGACATATTCTTAAAATTGTCATTACTAAATATGCTAGTACCTCTTTTATTATTATTAATAGGTTTTGATGTTTTTATTGATGCTCTTAGCTGGATTGGTCGTCTCATAGTGGTAACATTCTTAACTTTTATCTCTATAAATTTAAGAATCAATAAAAAAATGCCATATAGAACATTACGTGGATTGAGTGTGCTCATTTTTATGATACACTTCTACTTCTTTTATACAATAACACAGGAGAGACCACTAGGTTGGTTTAACTTGAGATTTATTTTTGTACTAGCCCTAACAATCGTAGTTGCTTTGTTTCTATATAGATTATCAAAATATCGTTATGGTTCTTTTCTAAAATATCTATTTTAATCATTTATTTATGATTCTAATTCATTATATACCCAGTCTCGATCGTACATCGGGGGGGACAGCTGCTTATATGCAATTACTTGCTAAGGAGTTAGGAAAACTTGTGGAACTTCATGTGGTGAGTCATACCAGTAACAATCCTATGAAAATGGAAAACTGTGAGGTGCACAATGTGGCATCCATGTGCCATCCTTTAGAAATGAATCGTCAATGGACATTTTTGCTGCATGAGATACAACCTGATGTAGTGCATGTGAATTGCTGTTGGATACCGACTTGTGCTTTCATACAAAAGTGGGCGCAGAATCTAGGATATAAAGTGGTACTTACTCCGCATGGTATGTTAGAGCCGTGGATTATGGCGCGTCATTATTGGACTCGTAAGTTACCGTCATTATTGCTCTATCAAAAAGAAGCAGTGAAGAATGCGAACAGGCTTCATGCCACAGCAGAGAGTGAAAAGGAGAATCTCCTCAAATTGGGGTATAATGATAAGATTATCGTGATAGCCAATGGTGTAGATGTGGAAAGTATTGTGATGAAGCAAAGTTGGAAGCGAAATAAGGAAATTCTCTTTTTGAGTCGAGTTCATGTGAAGAAAGGTATTAACTTCTTGGTGGAAGCGGTAGCACAACTTAAAGAACTATTGCAAGGGTATGTGGTACGTATTGCCGGTGAAGGTGATGCTACCTATATGGAGGACTTGAGGCAATTGGCTGTATACTTGGGAGTGTCGAATTTAATTCGTTTTGAAGGGGGTGTTTATGGCAATCGTAAATGGAAACTGTTTCAACAGACGGATTTATTTGTACTACCTACGCATAGCGAGAATTTTGGTATTGTGGTGGCGGAGGCTTTGGCTAGTGGAACTCCTGTGGTAACTACCAAAGGTACACCGTGGAGTGAATTGGAAAGTGAACATTGCGGTTGGTGGACGGAAGTTGGTACGGAAGCAACTGTACAAGCACTTCGCAGTTTTTTGTCGCTTACCGAAGATGAACTGGAGACGATGGGACGCAATGGTCGTAAACTAGTAGAGGAGAAGTATTCAGCACGTAAAGTGGCACAGGAATTTGTGGGAATGTACAAATCTGTGTGATTATGAGCATAATTGTGGTATGTGATTTCCTTCTCTCATAAAGTCGAAAAGAATAGAAATACCTATTATCTGCAATACTGTAACTATCTTGTTAACAACTGATGATATACATCTTGTGGCAGATAGCAGATGCTTTTGTTTTTCTAGTGTGTCCCGTTTTGTGGATATTTGTAATAATTTGTATTTAAGAATACTGATAACAGAAAAAATATATGATAAAGAATTTGATGGAGTATAAAACTCCATATTCGAAAAGTAATAAACTGCGATTAGTATGGGACGTTATCGAGTCCTATTTAGCTCACCTGTTTCTTTGCACTGGAGTGATGGGAAACCCTGCTAATTTAATACCTTCATTGTTTTTTCTCGAGAGTTACTAACCTGTAGAATATTGCTGCATAAATAATGTGCTTAATGGAAAAGAAAATTTTAATTTGTGGTCATCGTTCATTTGTGGCAACTGGACTAATAAATAAGTTCAAAACTGCGGGGATTGATTTTGATTGTTTTTCTCGTGGAAAAGAAGAACGAAATGGAAATGTTGTAACGGGAGATGTATTTTTGATGCATCAGAATTCAGAACTTTCTGAAAATTACGATACTGTTGTTAATTATATATTATTGAAGGGAAAGAGTGTTGAGGAGAATATTCAATATTGTCAATCTCTCCTACAATTTTGTAAAGATAAACATGTAAAGCATCTTATTCAGATTTCTTCTATTAGTGTCTATCCCAATGAATCCTTAGAGGTGGATGAAACATCTGCTATCGAAGAAGATTATCACAATAAAGGTGGCTATGCAAGTATTAAAGTGGCAGTTGATCATTACTTAATGGAACATCCAATAGGAGGGTTACATGTGTCTTTCGTAAGACCAGGCTATATCTATACCAAGAATCAAGATATCAGTAAAGCTGGAATTCTGGTTTCAAAGTTTGGCTTAAATATCTTATTGGGAGATAAAAGAACAACTTTACCTCTTATTTGTCGAGAGAAAATTCATGAAGCATTACTTCGTATCATTCAAACTGATAAGAAAGAATCAGTTTATCTTTTATTGAATAAAGATAAGGAAGAGGGTACAAAATACAATTTTGTAACTCGGCAATGGAATGTCAAACCTATTTGCTTGCCTTATTTTTTCTTAATGATAATTGCTAAAGGCTTGAAATCTATAGGAATAGCAAAACAACATCACTATTTAAAGGTTGTTGGGTTATTTAAACGAACTTGGTTTAATTCTGCTAAAACAGAGCAGGTTTTAAACCTTGATTTGGGCAAAAGGAAGATAGCGGTAATTGGCGCAGGTACCTATGGTAGTTATACGTCAGACTTACTAGCCAGCGTTTATCCGCATGAGGATATTACTCTCATTGACGTTGGAGATTCACACTTAAAGACCGAATCAGAGATGGGTTATATTTCACATGTCGTGAATGCGCCTTACGAAGGTTTGCAAAAAGCACGTTTCTTTGGCTATGGAGGAGCTTCTGCTAAATGGGGCGGTCAATTGCTGACTTTTACAGAAAATGATTTTGCTAATCCAACAGAGTTCATGAAAGGAATAGTAGCTCTTGATATAAAATACAAAGATCGGGTTTTGGCAAAATTTGGTTTGGAAAATAAAATCCCGGAGGTTAGATTAGAACATAACCTGTTCACCAAGACAGGAATATGGTTGAGCTATTTTCATCGAAATCTTTTTACGCATTTTAGGATTGCAAAGAATAAGAAGATTAAACTATTAAGTAATTCTCGTGTAATTAAATTCCTGAATGAAGGAAAACTGATTACCGGAATTGAATTAATTCAGCATGGACAACACAAGACGCTTTCTTTTGATCAGTACTTTTTAACGTCAGGAGCATTTGAAAGTAGTCGTCTTCTAGTAGAATCTGGATTGTCAAAAGAAAAAGGAACAATGACTTTTTCCGATCATCTTTCTCAACGTGCTTTTAAGGTGAAGAGCGGTCCTCAAATGGGAGACCAAGATTTTACTTTCCATGTTCAAGGTGCTTCTTTGGTTACAAAACGATTTGTTGGTGAAGTTGATGGCTACTCTTTTTATTCTCAGCCCATCTGTAATGAGGACTTCCCATTCTTTAGAGATTTAAAGAAACTATTGTTTGGGCATAAGTTTCGTGCCGGATTGTTGATGAACATTATTAAGAATATTCCTTCTTGTGTTGCTTTTGCATGGAACATGATAATTCTTAAAAGAATGTATATCTACAAGAATGAGTTTTATCTCCAAATAGATATAGAGGCTCCACGAGAATCAGGTAAGATGAGTATGAACAATGAAAAAGATGCATTTGGTGAACGTAGTGTCGATGTTGACTTGACTATCATGCCTAAAACTGGAGAGTTGTTTACCAAAGCACGAGCTTGTGTGAAGTCTTACTTGGATAAAAATGGAGTTGTTTATGAAGAACTGCCTTTTAGTACTTCTGCAGAAAAATATGAAGATGTATATCATCCTTTTGGAATGTTCTGTGATTTTAATAGTGTAGAGGATTATTTTCAACGCTTTGAAAATATGTTGGTGGTAAACACAGGAGTACTTCCTCGTGCCGGCGGTATAAACTCAACTTGCGCGGTTTTACCTTTAGTGGAAGAATATGTAAATAATGTAATGGAATAATGGGCTTTCAATCATCAAATATTGGAAAGGTATCTTTAACCAATAAAATGCTGCGGACTCTTTGGTATATTGTAAGATTCCTTCTATTCCGTCCATTTGGAACTAAATTATTTTTGCCTTGGCGATTGTTCTTATTAAAGCTGTTTGGGGCAAAAGTGCATTGGGATTCGGGGGTATATAGCAGTACTGTTATCTGGGCACCTTGGAATTTAAGACTTGGGCATAATGCTTGGTTGGGACCCCATGTGATTTGCTACAATCAAGCTCTGGTTACATTAGAAGATGATGTGACGGTTTCTCAATACAGCTATTTATGTACTGCGGGCCATGAACTCTCTTGTAGAAACAGCAACCAAGGAGGACTGATTGTTGCTCCCATAACTTTGCATAAAGCCTCATGGATTGGGACTCGCGCATTCATTAGTATGGGAGTTGAGATCGGTGAAAATGCAGTAGTTGGAGCAACAGCCTCCGTCTATAAAGATGTTGGTCCCGATATGGTAGTTGGTGGTAATCCTGCAAAAATTATAAAAAGGAGATTATGAGCAAGGAAAAAATTGTTGGCGTGGAGTTTATTAGACTCTGTGCCACCATAGGAGTAATCATGAATCATGTAGGTGTTTGTTGGATTTCTGCATATGGAGATACTGCGAATGCTAACGGGTTGGTATTGTTTAAAACAATTAATGGTTTGGCTTTTTGGCCTGTGCCGCTCTTTATGATGATCACAGGATTCCTGCTCCTTTCGAGACAACCTATTGATTATAACAAAGCATTTTGTTATTTCAAACGAATTGCTATACTCTTGGCTTTATTCGGAACATTATTTGCATCTATGGAATTGTTCTTTAAAACCAAATCGTTGACTTTAGATTTGTTTGTTAACTCGTTTGTTGATATGATTCAAGGAAAAACTTGGAATCATCTTTGGTATTTGTATATGTTGTTAGGAATATATTTAATACTTCCAATATTTAGTTGGAAAAATACCTCTCCCCATCCCAAGCAGTTGTTGATTTTACTCCTGATAATATTCTTTTTCACATCCATACTGCCATGTGTAAAACAAGATATTGGTATCGTCTTTCCACTTTCATCAGTTTATGTTGGCTATTTACTACTTGGCTATTTTTTATCAATAGAAGAAGTGAAAGATTGGTGTTCTTGTTATTTGAAAGATGAATATTGCGTTTTTATAATATTATTTCTATTTGCCCTGGTTGTAATAGAATACGTATTTGATATACAATTTCGCTTTTCTGGCTACACATCGCCATTCACTGTAATGCAGGTTACCTTGATGTTCATAATGGCGATGAGACAGAGAAAATTGATTGATAAAATTTGTTGTAATCCTCTTGTGAAAAATTTTAATAGATGCTCATTGGGTATCTATATAATTCATATGGTTTGGATTAATTTGATTATTAAAGTGTTACATGTTAATATCATGGGGCTTAATATTCTTATGATATTGATGGTATCGCTAGCTATTGTAATACTTTCTTGGATGTCAGTAAATGTTTTGATCAGAGTTCCCATTTTAAAGAAATATTTATGAAACAATCGATTGCAGCTGTCATTCTGACCAAGAATGAAGAAAAGCATATTGTTCGCTGTTTGAAATCGTTAAAAGGAATTTGTGATGACATAGTTGTCGTAGATTGTTTTAGTGACGACAGAACGACGGAACTAGCTAAAGAACATGGTGCAAGGGTAATCCAGCATGAGTGGAAAAATTACGCCACACAGTTTAATTACGGTGTTTATGAATGTGGTATTACTGCAGATTGGATATGGCGAATAGATGCAGATGAGTTCCTAGAAGGTGAACTCGGCACAGCTGTAAAAGAAGCCGTTAGTAAATGCTCCGACCAAGTCAATGGTGTTTATGTGCGTAAACGCATTGACTTTATGGGCCATCCATTGCTCCATGGTGGCTGGTATCCTAGCTATCATTTGAAAATCTTTCGTAGAGGGCATGGAGAGTGCGAAAACAGATGGATGGATGAACACATTCGTCTAACTGATGGAACATCCATTACCGTAAATATGGGCAATCAAGTGGATGCTAATCTTAATAATTTGACATGGTGGACAGATAAACATAACGGATATGCAACTCGTGAAATGGCTGATATGCTGATGACAGAGTATGCCATGGATGCCAAAGCGCAGGAAGTAGTACCTAAATTTTTCGGAACGGAGGAGCAACGCAAACGTTGGCTAAAAATAAAATACATTAAGTCACCTCTTTTCATACGACCTTTTGTCAACTTTACTATCCGTTATATTTTGAAAGGCGGGTTTCTTGATGGAAAAGAAGGTTTCATTTGGCACATCTTACAAGGTTTTTGGTACAGAATGCTGGTAGATGCAAAGGTGTATGAATTGAAGAAGCAATGTGGGTGGAATGAAGAAATGATAAAGACATATTTGAAAGAGAAATTCCTATGATCTTTTAATATGTGTAAGGTCTTTGATGTATAATAAAATTTTATGAAAGTATCTATAATAACGTCGTGCTTTAATCGTGCGGCGACGATTCGTGGTGCCATAGAGAGTGTTTTGGCGCAGGATTATAATAACATAGAGTTTATTGTTGTAGATGGGGCGAGTACAGATGGTTCGTTAGAGATTATTAGAGAATATGAAGGTCGTATCTCAACTATTATCTCGGAGCCCGATCATGGAATGTATGAAGCCATCAATAAGGGAATTCGTTTGGCTACAGGTGATGTAATTGGATTACTACATTCGGATGATTTCTTCTATGATAATGGGGTCATAAGCCGCATTGTGGAACACATGAAGACTACTCGAGCAGATTTTCTGTATGGTGATGGACTTTTTGTGAATCCTGATAATACAGACAAGGTGATACGTAACTGGATTGGCGGTGATTATCGTTTATGGAAGGTACGTCATGGCTGGCTTCCATTACATCCTACTTGTTATATTCGCCGCGAGGTAATGATGAGACTAGGTCTTTATAACGAAAGTTATAAGATTGCTGCGGATAGTGAACTGTTGGTGCGTTATCTGATGACGGGCGGACTTTCTGTTACTTATTTGAAAGAGTATGTTGTACGTATGCGCATGGGAGGGCTTTCTACCGATAGTGCTAAGCGTAAGAAAATGTGGGGAGAAGACATTAGAGTGTACTCCTCTCACGGTCTATGGCCTACTCTGACTAAATTAGAGAAGATGGCATGGAAAGTACCACAGTTTGTGTTGGCATTATTGAAAGGATAATGGCAATTAAATGAGATTGGTTGCTGATTTGTGCAGAGCAACTAGCTATTTTCTAAAAATAGCTCCTGAAGATTATTAGCTTATAATATAACGATACATGTAGGTCCCTAATTTCATGCTACACACATGAATCCCCTACATTTTGCAGGTTGGGAAAAATACAGCGGTATATTCCTGATCTGTCCCCCTCATATTAGCAAAATGCTGATATGTATTCTAAATATATCAACTGTCTGTGAAGATCGTTGATATATTGTTTTTTAATAGTATGCTTGTTGATTAAAAATAATATTCAGATTTCTAGTTTTGTATTATAGAAAGGATTAGGATATTTATCCTTGCTTCGTGAGTATATGCGAAAGAATTCTGCTAAATATGGTATTTCTTGCATGGGGATATTTGGCTCCGTTACTCGTGGTGAACAACGTGAGGGTAGTGATGTCGATACTTGTGTTGAAATTTTCATTCTTAAATGTGGATAAATGAAATTTTATTTGTTTCTTTGCAATGAAAGCTTTATAATTTATCAGGTAGTGTATGATGGATACAGTAGAAATAGTGAAAATCTTAAAGAAGTTTAAGGCTGAATCTGCTCATAAATATGGGATTAAATCTCTTGGTATTTTCGGCTCATTCGCGCGTTGTCAGCAAAATGAAGCGAGTGACTTGGATATATTTGTCATGCTACAGGAATCTGATTATTTTATTTTGGAGAAAATAAAAGAGGAACTAGAACATCTGATACATTTCAAAGTTGATGTCGTTAATTTTAGAGATTCATTACGTGAGTCTTTTAAACAAAATATTTTGCGAGATGCGATCTATATCTAAAGCTTTAGTTATTGAATATCTGGAATTATGATTGATAAATCAAATCTGGTAATAGAACGTAATAAATCAATAGTAAACGTTCATGACTTTTTGATTTCTCCTGAAAGAATGGAGAAATTTGATGCTGCTTGTATGCTTATTCAAGTGATAGGTGAAACGGCTAAAAAAATAGATGATTGGACGTCATCCAATTTATTCTGTAATTATCCAGATGTTTATTGGAGAGGAGTGTTTGGATGTAGAAATATTATTTCCCATGAATATGGTAATGTTGATTCGGAACAGATTTTTATAATTATAAAAAAGTATTTACCGGAATTAATACTTTGTACGGTTAATATTGTAAAAGATGTGCAAGAGGGAAAACATGACTTATTGTTCCATGAGAAATGAAAATGCCCCAAATGACTGTGACATCTTTCCTATCTCAAATTCCTAAAATACGCCCGCACTTTCCGCATAATCTTGATTCCCATCACTACGCCATCAAATACAGCCATACCGGTATTGAACGAACGCATGATTGCATCTGCTTTATTGGTTGCCGGAGCAAGCGGGGCGAATATTTCGCGTGTAGTAGCTGTCATGGCCTTTTTTTGAGCATGGATCTCATTTAAAAGCTTCTTTTTACGTTCGGCAATCTCTTCTAATGTAAATTTCTGCGGGGTCTGCGCATTCATAATTTATTTATTTGAATCAGTTAAAAATAAATTAGCGAGGAAGTTCACCATCGGAGAAATGATGAGCTGCTTGCGGAAAATAATAACCAGGGCGATGAGAACAACATTGATGCCTGCAATGATGGCGAAACTCGACATCAGGCCGCCCACTAAAGGCTCCAATATATAAGCAAGAGCAAAAAGCAGATAAAACAGGGCCACCATGCCAAGGATAATAAGTATTAATATCATAATTAACGTGGAAAAAAGTATGGTTAACTTCTCCGTCAATTCTAATTTGGTATATTCTTTTTGAAGCTCCAGATATTTCTTGAACTCGAAAAACAACTGCTGAAAATTCTCAATACTTTTATCGTCTGCAAACATGGTCGCTCTGTTTTTAGTCTTTGATTACTCACTTATTCTGCTATTTCTCCTTTCATCTCCGCAGCAATCTCATCAACGAGAGTTTCCATTTCGCTGCGATTCAGCTTGATTCCCTTTTTACGAAGAATCTCTGCGATTTTGTGACGGGTGTCTTCTCCTTTTTCAGGAGCAAATAAAATACCAAGGGCTGCGCCTACGGCTGCACCACCCAGAAAAGCTGCTAAAACATTCAATCCTTTCATAATGTATAATGTTTAAAATGATTATGATACAACAAATATAACATTTTTATGGAAAGGTTGTTCGTGAAAACTGAAATTTTTTGCTACGTTTTATAATTCTTTTTTTCTTTTATGGTTTAATCTTATTTAACTGACTTTCGTAGCTAACCTTTGAAGGTTAAGGCGTACTTTTGTTTTCGAATATTGTAAATCAAAACATAATGGAAGCTAAGATTGTTTTTATAACCGGTGCCAGTAGCGGAATTGGCGAAGGTTGTGCCCGTAAATTTGCGAAGGAGGGATGGAATCTGATTCTGAATGCCCGTACCGTTTCGAAACTGGAAGAACTGAAAGCTGAACTGGAAGCGACGCATGGTGTACGGGTTTATATATTGCCCTTTGATGTGCGCGACCGGAAGCTGGCTGCCGCCTCTTTGGAATCATTGCCTGAAGAATGGAAGGCGATTGATGTGTTGGTGAACAACGCCGGACTGGTGATCGGTGTGGATAAGGAATTCGAGGGTAACCTGGATGAATGGGATATCATGATCGATACGAATATAAGAGGACTGCTGGCAATGACGCGTTTGGTGGTTCCCGGTATGGTAGAACGCGGACGCGGGCATATTATTAATATCGGATCTATTGCCGGTGATGCCGCTTATCCGGGTGGGAGTGTGTATTGCGCAACGAAAGCTGCCGTGAAGGCTCTTTCGGACGGGCTCCGGATCGATTTGGTGGATACTCCGTTGAGAGTGACGAACATCAAACCGGGAATGGTGGAGACAAACTTTACAGTGGTGCGTTACCGGGGAGATAAGGAAGCTGCCGATAATTTTTATAAAGGGATTCGTCCGTTGACGGGAGATGACATTGCGGAAACAGTTTATTTTGCCGCGTCGGCTCCTGCGCATATTCAGATTGCGGAGGTGCTTTTGATGCCTACTTATCAGGCAACGGGTACTATTTCGTATAAGAAAAAGCCGGAATAGATGTTTTTTTGACGGATTTCTTTGCCGGATGATAAAATTTCTATTATTTTGTTGCCCGAAACTAAATGTAATAGACGAAAATATTGAATTATTAATTAAAACAGAGTATAGGATTATGAAAAAATTAGTCGTATTAGGAATGGGAGTATGCTTGGTGCTAGCATTTGCATCTTGTAAATCCAGCGAAAGTGCCTATAAGAAAGCTTACGAAAAAGCGAAACAGCAAGAATTGGCAGAACCGCAGGTGGAAGCTCCGGTAGAAGTAACTCCGGTGGTTGCAGCTCCTGTGACAACTACTAAAGTAGCAGATACATCCGGCGTTCGTCAGGAAAAGGTTACAGTGGTTTCCGGCAACGAAGGGTTGAAAGATTATAGCATCGTAGCAGGTAGCTTTGGTGTGAAAGCGAATGCTGAAGGCCTGAAAGATTGGTTGGATGGACAAGGATATCACTCTACGATTGCATTTAATGCTGACAAGGCAATGTATCGCGTTATCGTGAATTCATTTGCTGATAAGGCTGCTGCTGCTGAAGCTCGCGACGCATTCAAGGCTAAATATCCGAACCGTTCGGATTTCCAGGGCGCTTGGTTGCTGTATCGCGTATATTGATTTCTTTTTGGTAATATATATTGGAAAGAACGAACGTTTTTTTCCGAATAAGAAGGCGGTAACTGGGAAGTTACTGCTTTTTTATTGAAAATGAGTGACTTCTTCGTTTAGATATTTTTATCTTTCTACTAAAAGAAGTTATAAATGATAGGAGGGAAACTTTTATAGCAAAGAAAGTTTTTACTTTTGTCAATTCTTAATTTGGAGAATGTATTGCCTGAATGTGAATAGGGCATTAATTTAGAGATTGAATGGAACAAAAATATGTAATGGCTGCTATCGACGCGGCTTTAAAAGCAGGTGAAAAGATTCTTTCTATTTATAATGATCCGGCATCGGACTTTGAAATAGAGAGGAAGGCCGATAACTCTCCGCTAACTATAGCAGACAGAAAAGCGCATGAAGCAATTGTGGCTATTCTGAATGATACTCCTTTTCCTGTTCTTAGTGAAGAAGGGAAGCATTTAGGGTATGAGACTCGACGTGAGTGGGATACTTTATGGATTGTAGATCCGCTGGATGGAACGAAGGAGTTTATCAAGCGTAATGGAGAATTTACGGTAAATATCGCTTTGGTGCAGAACTCTGTGCCTGTGTTCGGTGTTATTTATGTGCCTGTGAAAAAAGAACTTTATTTCGGGATTGAAGGTGCAGGAGCTTATAAATGTTCTGGTATTGTCAGTTTGGAAGGTGACGGCGTGGCATTGGAAGAACTGATCGGAAAATCAGAACGGTTACCTTTGAAGGAAGTGCACGATCATCTGATTGTGGTTGCTTCACGTTCGCACCTGTCGCCTGAAACAGAATCATATATTGCAGATTTAAAGAAGAAACACGGCAGTGTGGAGTTGATTTCGAGTGGAAGTTCTATTAAAATCTGTCTGGTTGCTGAAGGAAAGGCTGATGTATATCCGCGTTTCGCTCCGACGATGGAGTGGGATACGGCTGCAGGGCATGCGATAGCCCGTGCCGCAGGGATGGAAGTATATCAGGCTGGAAAGGAAGAACCTCTACGATATAACAAGGAGGATTTATTGAATCCGTGGTTTGTTGTTGAGCCAAAAAGAGAACACTAAATAATGTTTATATGACATTTGAAATTGTATTTGTACTATTATCCCTATTAGGAATGGTAGCGGCTTTGGTAGCAGACAAGATGCGTCCGGGCATGATACTTTTTTCGGTAGTGGTTTTGTTTCTGTGTGCCGGCATTCTGACTCCTAAGGAGATGCTGGAAGGGTTTAGTAATAAAGGGATGATTACCGTTGCTCTGCTGTTTTTGGTGAGTGAAGGTATTCGTCAGTCGGGTACACTGGGACAAGTGATTAAGAAGTTGCTTCCGCAGGGAAAGACAACGGTGTTTAAAGCACAGTTGCGTATCTTGCCTTCGGTGGCTTTTATTTCTGCCTTTCTGAATAATACGCCTGTCGTGGTTATTTTTGCCCCGATTATCAAGCATTGGGCTAAATCGGTGAATCTCCCGGCTACGAAGTTCCTGATTCCTCTTTCTTATGTGACTATTTTGGGAGGTATCTGTACGTTGATCGGTACTTCTACTAACCTGGTGGTGCACGGAATGATATTGGAGGCCGGATTTGAGGGCTTTTCTATGTTCGAACTCGGAAAGGTGGGAATATTCATCGCTATTGCCGGAATTATTTATATATTTCTTTTTTCCAAGCGCCTTTTGCCGGATGCGCGTCCAGATACGGCTGTGCCGGATGAAGAAGTAGAGGAAGGGGAGAAGTTGCATCGGGTAGAGGCGGTTTTGGGTGCCCGTTTTCCCGGTATCAATAAAAAACTGAAGGATTTTAATTTCCAACGTCATTACGGTGCGGAGGTAAAAGAGATTAAAACACGTAACGGACAACGTTTTGTGTCGAATCTGGAGGATGTGGTGCTTCATGAAGGAGATACGCTGGTGGTGATGGCTGATGATACATTTATTCCGACATGGGGTGAATCTTCTGTGTTTGTCTTGTTGACGAACGGAAATGAACCGGATACTACCGGAAAGAAAAAGCGGTGGTTTGCTTTGCTGTTATTGGTTCTGATGATTGTCGGCGCAACGGTAGGTGAACTTCCGGTAACAAAGGAGATGTTTCCGGATATCAAGCTGGATATGTTTTTCTTTGTGTCTATCACTACTATTATTATGGCATGGACAAATCTGTTCCCTGCCCGTAAATACACTAAATATATTTCGTGGGATATATTGATTACGATTGCCTGTGCGTTTGCTATCAGTAAGGCAATGGTGAATTCCGGCGTGGCAGATAGCGTTGCGAAGTTTATTATCGGATTGAGTGATGATTATGGTCCGCACGTGTTGCTCGCGATGTTGTTTATCATTACGAATCTGTTTACGGAACTGATAACGAATAATGCTGCGGCTGCCTTGGCTTTCCCGTTGGCATTGTCGATTGCTTCACAATTGGGAGTAAGCCCGACGCCCTTCTTTGTGGTGATTTGTATGGCTGCATCTGCCAGCTTCTCAACGCCTATCGGTTATCAAACGAATCTGATTGTGCAAGGTATCGGTAACTATAAGTTTACGGATTTTGTACGTATCGGTTTGCCGCTTAATATTATAACTTTCTTAATATCTATTATCCTGATCCCATTGATCTGGAACTTTTAATAAATAAATCTGTAAATGGAAGAAAAGAACCATATATATCCGATATTTGACCGCATGATGACGCGGCAGGATAAAGAAGAACTTTTAGGGCAACACAGTGTGATGATTTGGTTTACCGGATTGAGCGGTTCCGGAAAGAGCACGATTGCTATTGCATTGGAACGTGAACTCCATAAGCGCGGATTGCTTTGCCGTATCTTGGATGGGGATAATATCCGTAGTGGAATTAATAATAACCTGGGATTCTCCGAAACGGACCGGGTGGAAAATATTCGTCGTATAGCTGAAGTGTCTAAGCTGTTTCTGGATAGTGGCATCATTACGATTGCTGCATTTATCAGCCCTAATAATGATATTCGCGAAATGGCTGCGAATATTATCGGTAAGGATGATTTTATGGAAGTTTTCGTTAGCACTCCGTTGGAGGAGTGTGAGAAACGTGATGTGAAAGGCTTATATGCGAAGGCACGGAAAGGGGAGATTCAGAATTTTACAGGAATTTCCGCACCATTCGAAGTTCCGGAACATCCGGCTTTGTCACTGGATACTTCCAAATTGACTTTGGAGGAATCGGTGAACCGTTTGTTGGAGCTTGTTTTGCCAAAAGTGAAGAGTATAAAATGAAGAATGACGAATGAGGGATGAAGAATTAGTATGCGGTTATCAGCAAATTCATAATTCGTAATTCATAATTTTAAAAATAATGGAAGAATATAAATTAAGCCACTTGAAGGAACTCGAAGCCGAGTCTATTCATATCATCCGCGAGGTGGCGGCGGAATTTGAGAATCCGGTGATGCTTTACAGTATCGGAAAGGATTCTTCGGTGATGGTACGCTTGGCTGAAAAAGCGTTTTATCCGGGTAAAGTGCCATTCCCATTGATGCACATCGACTCGAAATGGAAATTCAAGGAGATGATTCAGTTCCGTGATGAATATGCGAAGAAGTACGGATGGAATCTGATCGTGGAAAGTAATATGGAGGCTTTTCATGCAGGGGTAGGACCTTTTACGCATGGAAGTAAAGTGCATACAGACTTGATGAAGACGCAGGCATTGCTTCATGCGCTGGATAAATATAAGTTTGATGCTGCATTTGGTGGGGCCCGCCGCGATGAGGAAAAGTCACGTGCGAAGGAACGTATTTTCTCTTTCCGGGATAAATTTCATCAATGGGACCCGAAAAATCAGCGTCCTGAATTGTGGGATATTTATAATGCCCGTGTGCACAAAGGGGAAAGTATCCGTGTATTCCCGATTAGTAACTGGACAGAGTTGGATATCTGGCAGTATATTCGTCTGGAGAATATTCCGATTGTTCCGCTTTATTATGCTAAGGAACGTCCGGTGATTAATTTGGATGGTAATATTATTATGGCAGATGATGAGCGTTTGCCTGAAAAGTACCGGGATCAGATTGAAATGAAGATGGTGCGTTTCCGTACGTTGGGCTGTTGGCCTCTGACTGGGGCGGTGGAAAGCGGAGCTGCTACAATCGAAGAGATTGTGGAAGAAATGATGACTACCACCAAGAGTGAACGTACTACCCGTGTGATTGACTTTGACCAGGAGGGTAGTATGGAACAAAAGAAACGTGAAGGATACTTTTAATTGTAACTAGTAATGGCAGATAATAAATTAGATATAAAAGCTTTTCTGGACAAGGATGAACAGAAAGACTTATTGAGACTGTTGACGGCGGGTTCGGTGGATGACGGAAAATCAACATTGATCGGACGCTTGTTGTTTGACAGTAAGAAATTGTATGAAGATCAACTGGATGCACTGGAACGTGATAGTAAGCGTGTAGGAAATGCAGGTGAGCATATCGACTATGCGTTATTGCTGGATGGTTTGAAGGCTGAACGTGAACAGGGAATTACAATTGATGTGGCTTATCGCTATTTTTCTACTAATGGACGTAAATTTATCATCGCGGATACTCCGGGACACGAACAATACACCCGTAACATGATTACCGGCGGATCTACGGCGAACCTGGCTATCATCTTGGTGGATGCCCGCACGGGAGTGATTACCCAGACTCGTCGTCACACTTTTCTGGTGTCTTTGCTGGGGATCAAGCATGTGGTATTGGCTGTCAACAAGATGGACTTGGTGGACTTTTCGGAAGAGCGTTTTAATGAGATTGTGGCTGACTATAAGAAGTTTGTTACTCCGCTGGGTATTCCGGACGTAAACTGTATTCCTCTTTCTGCATTGGATGGGGATAATGTGGTGGATAAGTCAGAACGTACTCCGTGGTATAAGGGGATTTCTTTACTTGATTTCCTTGAAACGGTTCATATCGACAATGACCACAACTTTACGGATTTCCGTTTCCCGGTTCAGTATGTGCTTCGTCCGAATCTGGACTTCAGAGGATTCTGCGGTAAAGTGGCATCGGGTATTGTTCGCAAAGGCGATACAGTGATGGCGCTTCCTTCCGGAAAAACATCTAAGGTGAAGAGTATCGTGACTTATGACGGAGAATTGGATTATGCCTTCCCACCGCAGTCTGTGACATTGACGCTGGAAGATGAAATCGACGTGTCACGTGGTGAAATGTTGGTGCATCCTGACAATCTGCCGACTGTGGATCGTAACTTTGAAGCGATGATGGTTTGGATGGATGAAGAACCGATGGATATTAATAAATCGTTCTTTATTAAACAGACTACCAATTTGAGCCGTACGCGCATCGATACAATAAAGTACAAGGTGGATGTGAATACAATGGAACATCTGTCTCTGGAGAATGGTCAGTTGACCAAAGAGACTTTGCCTTTGCAATTGAATCAGATTGCCCGCGTGGTATTGACTACGGCTAAAGAGCTGTTCTTTGATCCTTATAAGAAAAATAAATCGTGCGGTTCCTTTATCTTGATCGATCCGATCACCAATAATACTTCTGCGGTAGGTATGATTATTGACCGGGTGGAAATGAAAGATATGAGCGACACGGAAGATGTGCCGGTATTGGATATGACGAAGCTGGGAATTGCTCCGGAGCATTATGAAGCGGTAGAAAAAGCAGTGAAGGAGTTGGAACGCCAGGGCTTGGCCGTACGACTAATAAAATAGATTGTTAAACAATAATTTGGAAGTTGGAAATGATGGCTTTACTGTCATTTCTAATTTTCGATTTTTAATTTTTAATTAATAAAGTGGGATTACTCGAATTTAATAAACTTCCGATTAATACATTGGTAGGTGCCGACTGGAAGACATTCAAGGCTATTACTGCCGGTCGTGAAATTGATGCAGCCTACAAGGGGAAATATCGATTGACTAAGGCTGTGTGTCGATTGCTTTCTCCATTGGCGTCATTGCAGGACAAGCGTTACGAGAAACTGCTCGCTAATCAGCCGTTGGAGCATGACCCGGTATTTATCCTAGGACACTGGCGAAGCGGAACTACGTTTGTACATAATGTATTCTCTTGTGATAAGCATTTTGGGTATAATACTACTTATCAGACTGTATTCCCTCATCTGATGATGTGGGGACAACCTTTCTTCAAAAAGAATATGAGTTGGCTGATGCCGGATAAGCGTCCGACGGATAATATGGAACTGGCAGTGGATCTTCCCCAGGAAGAGGAGTTTGCTTTGTCGAACATGATGCCTTATACCTATTATAATTTCTGGTTTCTGCCGAAGTATCAGCAGGAGTACGCTGATAAATATCTTTTGTTTGATGACATAACGGATGCCGAATTGAAGGTGTTTGAAGAGGTGTTCACTAAATTGATTAAGATTTCTTTGTGGAATACTCATGGTACTCAATTTCTTAGTAAGAACCCTCCGCATACCGGAAGGGTGAAGGAATTGGTGAAAATGTTCCCGAATGCTAAGTTTATCTACCTGGTGCGTAACCCGTATACTGTATTCGAATCTACACGCAGTTTCTTTACAAATACGATTCAGCCGTTGAAATTGCAGGATGTCAGCAATGAACAATTGGAGGAAAATATCCTTTCTATCTATGCAAAGCTTTATCATAAGTATGAATCGGATAAGAAGTTTATTCCGGAAGGTAACCTGATGGAAGTGAAATTTGAAGATTTCGAAGCGGATGCGATGGGTATGACGGAAACTATTTATAAGTCTCTTTCTATCCCCGGATTTGCTGAAGCACGTAACGATATAGAAAAATACGTGGGCGGAAAGAAGGGATATAAGAAGAATAAATATAAATATGACGACCGTACGATTCAATTGGTAGAAAAGAACTGGGATTTTGCTTTGAAACAATGGGATTATAAATTATAAGAAGAAAAAGAAAGGAAAAGTATTGATGATTCAGAAAAGCATTCATCGCCTGTTGATGACAGGTTTCGTTGCATTTATTTCTTCCTTGTCTTTGATGGCGCAACATAAAGTTGAGGTGATTCCTTTCGGGGACATGAATCAATGGGTGGACCGTCAGATAAAGGAGTCGAGCATTATTGGCGGGAATACTAAGAATGTATATGCGATAGGGCCGACGTCGGTGATCAAGGGGGATCAGGTTTATAAGAATATGGGTGGTTCGCCTTGGGCTACTTCGAATGTGATGGCGAAAGTGGCCGGTATTACGAAAACTAATACTTCGGTCTTTCCGGAGAAGCGGGGAGATGGATACTGTGCCCGTTTGGATACACGCATGGAAAGTGTGAAAGTGCTGGGATTGGTTAATATTACAGTGTTGGCGGCAGGGTCTATCTTTACCGGTTCGGTGCATGAGCCGATTAAGGGCACTAAAAATCCGCAGAAAATGTTGCAGACGGGTATTCCGTTTACAAAAAAACCGGTTGCTCTTCAGTTTGATTACAAGGTGAAGATGTCTGACCGGGAGAATCGTATTCGTGCTACCGGTTTCAGTAAGATTACGGATGTGCCCGGAAAAGATTATCCGGCAGCTATCCTGTTACTGCAAAAACGTTGGGAAGATGCCAATGGAAATGTGTATGCGAAACGGATAGGGACAATGGTGACTTATTATTATCACTCTACGGACTGGAAAAATAATGTAACTTATGAGATTATGTATGGTGATATAACGAATCGTCCGGAGTACAAGGCGCACATGATGCGTCTGCAAGCAACCGAAAGTTATACGGTGAACAGCAAGGGTGAAAGCGTGCCTATCCACGAAGTGGCCTGGGGAGATGAAAATGATGTTCCGACTCATATGTATATTCAATTTACATCCAGTCATGGAGGAGCTTATATCGGTTCTCCGGGAAATACATTATGGGTTGACAATGTAAAACTGGTATATTAACAAAGTATATAGACAAAGAAGAGAAATAGTCAGTGATATCATTTATCATTGACTATTTTTTTTGTTTTAATTCTTTTGTCACAAACCCTTTCAGATGCCTTCTGGAGTTATCTAAGACTTTTATCGCTCTATAAAAATCTATGAATGAATGAAAATTTACGTGTTTTTTTGTTTGTGTTATATTAAATATCTATATTTGCACCAAATTTAGAAAGAAGAATGACGTTTATTGTCTCTTAGTCAGGTGTAGAACATTTGGGTTGTGTATCTATCCTGTAAGACAATTGAAATATATTATTTACTAAAATAAATTGAGATGAAAAAGGGTTTATTGTTTATTTTATTGGCAGCAGCATCTGTATGTTTGCCTGCACAAGAAAAAGAAAATGCAGCAAAGAGTTATAGAGTGGAAACTAACCGCTTTGGTGCTAACTGGTTTATTAGTGGTGGCGTTGGCGCACAAATGTATTTTGGCGACAATGATGGTAAAGCCGATTTCGGAAAACGTCTTGCTCCGGCACTTGACATTGCTGTAGGTAAGTGGTTTACTCCAGGTATCGGATTACGCGTGGCTTACAACGGTCTTCAGGCTAAAGGTGCTACTCCTTATGCTAACGGTCCGCTTGTAGACGGAGGACAGTACTCTAATGGTTACTACAAAGAAAAATGGAATGTTGTTAACCTTCACGGAGACGTATTGTTGAACCTTACCAATATGTTCTGTGGTTATAAAGAAGATCGTCTGTACTCATTCATTCCTTATGTAGGTGCTGGATTCGTACACACAGGTAAAGGTCCGGGTTATGATGAACTGGGTATCAATGCCGGTTTGATCAACCGCTTCCGTCTGTCTTCAGCTTTGGATCTTAACGTTGAATTGCGCGGACTTTTGATGAAAGGCGCATTTGGTAACTCAGGTCCTGAAGGATTGGCTGGTCTGACTGTAGGTGTTACTTACAAGTTCAAGAAACGTGGTTGGGATGCTGTTCCTACTGTACCGATGGTTCCGGAAAGCCAGTTGAACGACATGAGAGACAGAGTAAACGCTCTGAAGGGTGAAAACGAATCTTTGAAACGTGACTTGGTTGAAGCACGTAACAAAAAACCGGAAGTGATCGTTAAGAAAGAAGCTGGTTTCATTCCACGTTATGTTGTTGTATTTAATATCGGAAAGAGCAACATCAGCAAGAGAGAGTATATGAATATCGAAGCTATGGCTAAAGGTATCAAAGCAACTGATAAAGTATTTACTGTAACAGGTTATGCTGATAAAGGTACTGGTTCTGCTGAATATAACATGAAATTGAGTAAGAAGAGAGCTGAAGCAGTTCGTGACCTGATGGTTAATGAATTCGGTGTTCCTGCTTCTCAGTTGAAAGTTGATTATAAGGGTGGCGTAGGCAACATGTTCTATGATGATGCTAAGTTAAGCCGTGTAGCTATTGTTGAAGAATAATATACATTTTAAATAATAGAATAAAAGAGACGTTTCCTTTCACAGGAAGCGTCTTTTTTGTATTTTTGTACCCCATGAGCAGAATAGTAGCAATAGATTATGGAAGAAAGCGTACTGGGATAGCTGTGAGCGATACTATGCAGTTGATTGCAAACGGATTGACAACAGTGCCTACGCATGAACTTCTGAACTTTATCGGTGAATATATGGCTAAAGAACCGGTGGAACGGATTATTATTGGATTGCCAAAGCAAATGAATAATGAGGTTTCGGAGAATATGAAGAATATAGAACCTTTTGTTCGTTCGCTGAAGAAGCGCTATCCGGACCTTCCGGTCGAGTATGTGGACGAACGGTTCACTTCTGTTCTTGCGCATCGTACCATGTTGGAGGCCGGTCTGAAGAAAAAGGACCGCCAAAATAAAGCATTGGTGGATGAGATAAGTGCTACTATTATTTTGCAAACATATTTGGAGAGTAAACGTTTTTAATAGAAGATATTGAATAACTTAATTTTTAGTAGAGTATAAAAATATGATTTTACCTATTTATGTATATGGTCAGCCTGTATTGAGAAAGGTTGCAGAGGACATAACACCGGATTATCCGAACCTGAAAGAGTTGATTGAAAACATGTTTGAAACAATGGTGCACGCCGATGGCGTAGGACTGGCTGCTCCGCAGATTGGTTTGCCTATTCGCGTGGTTACTATTACGTTGGATCCGCTTTCGGAGGAGTATCCTGAATTTAAAGACTTCAATAAGGCTTATATCAATCCCCACATTCTGGAAGTCGGGGGCGAAGAAGTGAACATGGAAGAGGGTTGTCTCAGTCTTCCCGGTATTCATGAAACAGTGAAAAGAGGTGATAAAATTCGCGTGAAATATATGGACGAGAATTTTGTGGAGCATGAAGAAGAGGTGGAGGGTTATCTGGCTCGGGTGATGCAGCATGAATTCGATCATTTGGATGGTAAGATGTTTATCGACCATATCTCACCGCTTCGTAAGCAGATGATTAAAGGAAAGCTGAATACGATGTTGAAGGGGAAAGCACGCAGTTCTTATAAGATGAAACAGGTGAAATAAAGATAAAAAACGTTTATATCCCTGTTAAGTAAGCGAAAAGCATTATTTTTGCTTCGTTTACAAGCATAAAATATCAATGGTAAAAAGAATCTTAACAGTTTTATTACTGTTCCCAACGCTGGTGTGTGCTCAGATAAATACGGATC
This sequence comes from Bacteroides sp. MSK.20.12, assembly GCF_019052435.1. Classification (NCBI taxonomy): domain Bacteria; kingdom Pseudomonadati; phylum Bacteroidota; class Bacteroidia; order Bacteroidales; family Bacteroidaceae; genus Bacteroides; species Bacteroides sp. MSK.20.12. Next base: position 37,983 of record NZ_JAHQVH010000039.1, read on the forward strand.
GGGTGATGACTATTGCCCGAAACGCTCTTTATTTTGAGGACTATGTACTTTCTATTCAGTACTTTAACCAGGTTATTAACGCTAAACCTTATCTGTATGAGCCCTATTTCTTCAGGGCATTGGCAAAACTAAACCTGGAGGATTTCCAGGGTGCTGAAACAGACTGTGATGCAGCTATCCAACGCAATCCGTTTGTGGTGGGTGCTTATCAGATTCGTGGTTTGGCAAGGATTCGTCAGAGTAAATTTGATGGAGCGATTGAGGATTACAAGAAAGCATTGCATTATGATCCGGAGAATATTACCTTATGGCATAACCTGACATTATCTCATATCCAGAAGAAAGATTATGATGCTGCGAAAGAGGATTTGGAAAGTTTGCTGAAAGTATCTCCGCGTTATACCCGCGCTTATTTGATGAGGGGGGAAGTGTCCTTGCAACAGAAGGATACGATTGCTGCCTTGAACGACTTCAATAAGGCTCTTGAACTGGATAAATATGATCCGGACGCATGGTCTGCAAGAGCGATCGTTAAATTACAGCAGGCTAAGTATGCGGAAGCTGAAGCGGATTTCAACCGTGCTATTCCTTTGAGCGCTAAGAATGCGGGAAATTATATAAATCGTGCATTGGCACGTTTTCATCAGAATAATTTGAGAGGCGCTATGAGCGATTATGATCTGGCGTTGGATATTGATCCGAATAACTTTATCGGTCATTATAACCGTGGTTTGTTGCGTGCTCGGGTAGGAGATGACAACCGGGCTATTGAAGATTTTGACTTTGTCATCAAGATGGAGCCGGATAATATGATGGCTGTCTTTAACCGTGGATTGCTACGTGCCCAAACGGGTGATTATCGCGGGGCAATACAAGATTACACAACTGTTATCAACCAGTATCCGAACTTCCTTGCCGGATATTACCAGCGTTCGGAAGTTCGCAGAAAGATTGGCGACAAGAAAGGAGCGGAGCAGGACGAGTTTAAAGTCATGAAAGCTCAAATAGATAAGCAGAACGGTGTGACGAATAAAGATGTAGCACAGAATAAGGATAAGGAAAACGAAGAGGAAGGCGGAGAGAAGACCCGTAAGAAATCAGATAAGAATATGAATAACTATCGTAAGATAGTGATTGCCGATGATTCCGAAGCTGAACAACGCTATACAAGTGATTATCGTGGACGTGTGCAGGATAAGAACGTAAATATAAAACTGGAACCGATGTTCGCTTTGACTTATTATGAGAAGATGAGTGACGTGAAGCGTTCGGTGAACTTTCACAAATATATTGAGGATTTAAACCGTACAGGTATACTTCCGAAACGTCTTCGCATCACGAATATGGAAGCTCCGTTGACGGAAGAACAGGTGAAAGTGCATTTTGCCTTGATCGATACACATACATCGGCTATTGTGGAAGATGATAAGAATGCCTCAAAACGTTTTGCCCGTGCAATTGATTTTTATTTGGTGCAGGACTTCTCGAGTGCAGTTTCTGATTTGACTCAGACAATCTTGTTGGATGGTGATTTCTTCCCGGCATATTTTATGCGTGCATTGATTCGTTGTAAACAGTTGGAATATCAGAAAGCGGAACAAGCTGTCGAAACAGATGTTGTTCCTGGCGATAATAAGCGTAAAGAGATTACCGCGGTAGATTATGAGGTGGTGAGAAAAGATTTGGATAAGGTGATTAATCTGGCTCCGGACTTTGTATATGCATATTATAATCGTGCCAATGTTTCTGCCATGTTGAAAGATTACCGGGCTGCAATTGTCGACTATGATAAGGCGATCGAGCTGAATCCTGATTTTGCGGATGCTTACTTCAACCGTGGACTGACTCATATTTTCTTAGGAAATAATAAGCTGGGTATTTCTGATTTGAGTAAAGCCGGTGAGTTGGGGATTGTTTCTGCTTATAATGTTATCAAACGTTTTACAGATCAATCGGAATAACATTTTTTTGATAAAAAATAGAAAACTCAAAAGATTTAGTTACTTTTGCGTTCAAATTATGAAAATATAACATCATCATATTATGATAAAGATAACATTTCCCGATGGCTCCGTTCGTGAGTATAACGAAGGAGTGAACGGTTTACAGATTGCTGAAAGTATCAGCTCGCGTCTGGCACAGGAAGTGCTTGCATGTGGAGTGAACGGCGAGACTTATGATTTAGGACGTCCTATTAATGAAGATGCTAATTTTGTTCTTTATAAATGGGATGATGAAGAGGGTAAACATGCGTTTTGGCATACAAGTGCACACTTGCTGGCGGAAGCTTTGCAGGAACTTTATCCGGGTATCCAGTTTGGTATCGGACCGGCTATCGAGAACGGATTCTACTATGATGTGGATCCGGGTGAAGCTGTGATTAAAGAAAGCGACCTTCCAGCCATTGAAGCTAAAATGTTGGAACTGGCTGCAAAGAAAGAAGAGGTAGTCAGAAAAAGCATCGCAAAGACAGATGCTCTGAAAATGTTTGGCGATCGTGGCGAAACATACAAATGTGAATTGATCTCCGAACTGGAAGACGGACACATTACAACTTATACCCAGGGTGCATTTACTGACCTTTGTCGTGGTCCTCACTTGATGACGACTGCTCCGATCAAGGCTATCAAGTTGACTTCAGTGGCTGGTGCTTACTGGCGCGGTCATGAAGATCGTAAGATGCTGACCCGTATTTATGGTATCACGTTCCCGAAGAAAAAAATGCTGGATGAATATCTGGTATTGCTGGAAGAAGCGAAGAAGCGTGACCACCGTAAGATCGGTAAGGAGATGCAGTTGTTTATGTTCTCCGAAACTGTAGGTAAGGGACTTCCTATGTGGTTGCCGAAAGGTACTGCATTGCGTCTGCGTCTGCAAGAGTTCTTGCGTCGTATTCAGACACGTTACGATTATCAGGAAGTAATCACTCCGCCAATTGGTAATAAATTGCTGTATGTGACTTCAGGTCACTATGCAAAATATGGTAAGGATGCATTCCAGCCTATTCATACTCCGGAAGAGGGTGAAGAGTATTTCTTGAAACCAATGAACTGCCCTCACCACTGTGAGATTTACAAGAACTTCCCACGTTCATATAAGGACCTTCCATTGCGTATTGCAGAATTTGGTACGGTTTGTCGTTATGAACAAAGTGGTGAGTTACATGGTTTAACTCGTGTACGTAGCTTTACACAGGATGATGCGCATATCTTCTGCCGTCCGGAACAAGTGAAAGATGAATTCCTTCGTGTGATGGATATCATATCTATCGTGTTCCGTTCTATGGATTTCCAGAATTTTGAAGCACAGATATCCTTGCGTGATAAAGTGAACCGTGAAAAGTACATCGGTAGCGATGATAACTGGGAAAAGGCTGAACAGGCTATTATTGAGGCTTGTGCGGAAAAAGGCTTGCCTGCTAAGATTGAGTATGGAGAAGCAGCTTTCTATGGTCCTAAACTTGACTTTATGGTGAAAGACGCTATCGGTCGTCGTTGGCAGCTGGGTACGATCCAGGTTGACTACAACTTGCCGGAACGTTTTGAACTTGAATATATGGGTTCTGACAATCAGAAGCATCGCCCGGTAATGATTCACCGTGCTCCGTTCGGATCAATGGAACGTTTTGTTGCCGTACTGATTGAACATACTGCCGGTAAATTCCCATTGTGGCTGACACCGGAACAGGTAGTTATTCTGCCAATCAGTGAGAAGTTCAATGAATATGCAGAGCAGGTGAAGATGTATCTGAAGATACACGAAATCCGTGCGATTGTAGATGATCGTAACGAGAAGATCGGCCGTAAGATTCGTGATAATGAGATGAAACGTATTCCTTATATGCTGATTGTCGGCGAAAAAGAAGCAGAAAATGGAGAAGTTTCTGTTCGTAGACAAGGCGAAGGTGACAAAGGAACTATGAAATTTGAAGAATTTGCTAAAATTTTGAACGAAGAAGTTCAGAATATGATAAATAAATGGTAACTTTGCAGCCGTTTCAGAATAAAATATTTAGTATAACAATAAAAAGATCAAACTAGGAAGTAAACGTTTTTAATGAAGAATGACACTCTAAAAGGGCAATACAGAATCAATGAACAGATTCGTGCCAAGGAAGTTCGCATAGTAAGCGATGATATTGAACCGAAAGTATATCCAATCTTTCAGGCTCTGAAAATGGCTGAAGAGAGAGAATTGGATTTAGTGGAAATTTCTCCTAATGCTCAACCCCCTGTTTGTCGTATTATTGATTATTCTAAATTTCTTTATCAATTAAAGAAACGCCAGAAGGAACAGAAAGCGAAGCAGGTTAAGGTTAATGTGAAGGAAATCCGTTTCGGACCCCAGACAGACGACCATGATTACAACTTTAAGTTGAAGCATGCTAAAGGATTTTTGGAAGATGGCGATAAGGTGAAGGCTTATGTATTCTTTAAAGGTCGCTCCATCCTTTTCAAGGAGCAAGGTGAAGTGCTTTTGCTTCGTTTTGCAAATGACTTGGAAGACTACGCTAAAGTAGATCAAATGCCGATACTGGAAGGTAAGCGCATGACTATTCAGCTTTCTCCGAAAAAGAAAGAAGCTTCTAAAAAGCCGGCAACAGCTGGAACACCGAAACCTGCTGCTCCTGCACAAAAAGCAGAGAAGCCGGAAACGGGCGAAGAATAAGAAAGGATGCGTAACGCGCAGGTATAGTGCGTTGCCATTATATATTTAATAATTTAAAAACAAGTAAGATGCCAAAGATGAAGACTAACTCCGGTTCTAAAAAAAGGTTTACCCTTACCGGAACAGGTAAAATCAAAAGAAAGCACGCTTTTCACAGTCACATTTTGACTAAGAAAACTAAGAAGAGAAAAAGAAATCTGTGCTACTCTACAACTGTTGATACAACAAATGTAAGCCAGGTTAAGGAACTCTTAGCAATGAAGTAATCAAAAGCGTAAAAGTATTATTAAAGTATTAACCGAATGCATTAGCCTGAAGTTCGCTGCGTGAAGTAGCGGCGCTAACATTCAAAAAAAGTAAAACTATGCCAAGATCAGTAAATCATGTTGCTTCAAAAGCAAGAAGAAAGAAAATTTTGAAATTAACCAGAGGTTACTTTGGTGCAAGAAAGAATGTATGGACCGTAGCTAAAAACACTTGGGAAAAGGGTTTGACTTACGCGTTCCGTGACCGTAGAAATAAGAAAAGAAACTTCCGCGCTCTTTGGATACAACGTATCAACGCTGCTGCACGTCTTGAAGGAATGTCTTATTCTAAATTGATGGGCGGTCTGCACAAAGCCGGTATTGAAATAAACCGTAAGGTTTTGGCTGATTTAGCTATGAATCACCCGGAAGCTTTCAAAGCTGTAGTTGCAAAAGCAAAAGCTGCTTAAGCATCAATAGTTTACGAGTTACAAAGTGTCAGTTACTAAGCTAGTAACTGGCACTTTTCTTTTGTTAGGCAGATGAAAGGGAATAAAAAAATGTTAGTTGGCAAACAAAATCCTTTTTTTTCTTGTTAGTTTCATGTATTCTTATTACATTTGTGATACTAAAATATTAGCCGTATCGACTGGATCGGGAAACTCTTCAAATTAATCTGATGCACCGAGAAAGCTTCGTTCTTCAATGGCGGGCCACATCCTTCGGGACAGCTTTAAGCCGGTGGATTACAAAGAGGGCGAGCGCTCAAATCTTGTTCTATCAGAGTTTCATCACATCGTCGATGCGGCTTTTTTTATATACTTTTCTATGATATTCTATTTCTCCGGTACAGGTAATTCTAAATGGATTGCAAATCAGCTTTCCAAAGAGCAAAAAGAAGAATTGGTTTTTATTCCCGATGCGTTAAATAACGGAACGTTCGAGTTTTGTTTGCGGGAAGATGAAAAGATTGGTTTTGTATTTCCTGTCTATTCGTGGGCGCCTCCTGCAATCGTACTTAATTTTATTCGGCAACTCTCTTTAAAGGAGTATAAAAGACAATATTTGTTTTTTGTTTGTTCCTGTGGGGATGATACCGGGCTTACGCAGCAGGTGCTGGAGAAGGCTTTGAGTCATAAAGGCTGGAAGTGTCATGCAGGCTTTTCTGTGACTATGCCCAATAATTATGTATTGCTTCCCGGTTTTGACGTAGATAAGAAAGAGCTGGAGGAGAAAAAACTGGCAGATGCTATTCCGGCTGTCAATCAAATAAATGCTTCGATAAGCAGGAGAGAGGAGTTGTTTCTTTGTCATGAAGGGAGTATCCCTTTTATTAAGACGAGGATTATCAATCCTTTATTTAATCGCTTTCAGATGTCTCCCGGGAATTTTTATACTACGGATGCTTGTATTGGATGTAAGCGTTGTGAGAAGAGTTGTCCGGTAGGGAATATTATGATGATGGGCAGAAAGCCTGTTTGGGGGATGGATTGCACCTCATGCCTGGCATGTTATCATGTTTGTCCGCAGCATGCGGTGCAATATGGGAAAAGAACGAAAGATAAAGGGCAGTATTTCAATCCTAATTAATCTACTCGCCAATTAATCTACTCGTCTTTGATTTTAATGCAGCAATTGGATAAGTCTTCAATGATAGCTAGGCTTTCTACTCTGACGCCTTGCTCCTCAAGTTTTTTACGCCCATTTTGGAAGGCTTTTTCAATAATGAATCCCATTCCTACCAAGTTTGCTCCGGATTGCTTGATGAGGTCGATAATGCCTAATGCGGCATTGCCATACGCGAGGAAGTCATCCACGAAAAGAACATTGTCATTTGGAGTGAGGAAATCGGCACTGATAACGACTTCATAATCACGATCTTTGGTGAATGAGTGCACGGTGGTGCTTAGTGCATTCTGAATGGTTTTAGGAGACTTTTTCTTTGCAAATACAACTGGTAAATCCATCAGGTAGCCTGTCATGATAGCCGGGGCGATGCCGCTGGCTTCGATTGTCATAATCTTATTTACGTTTGTGGCTGCAAAACGACGGACAAACTCGACTCCGATTGATTTCATCAGGACAGGATCCATTTGATGATTAATAAAACCGTCTACTTTCAGGATACCTCCTTCGTAGCATTTTCCGTCTTGCAGAATTCTTTTTTTAAGTAATTGCATGCTGTATGATATTAATTAATAATGTGCTAATATTCCATCCCGCATGGTGAAAACGGCGGTTGGTATATTAGCACATGGATATTTGAATCGTTACTTGTTGTCTCTTAAGTCTTTCACCCGGACGGCTTTTCCTTCGCTTTGAGGGAGAGAGCCTTTCTTTACCAGTTTAACTTTAGGAGTCACCAATATTTCATCCTTCAATTGGCGGGTAATATCCTTGCGGATCTTCTCCAGTTCAATATAATTGTCGGTAGAAAGGTCGCTTAATTCTACTTCGACGATCATTTCGTCTTGGTTGTTGACAGTTTCCAGCGTAATCAGGTAGTTGCTGCCTAATTCGGGGAATTGTACGAGAATCTTTTCTACCTGCATCGGGAAGATGTTTACTCCCTTGATAATGAACATATCATCACTACGTCCCTTGATACGGTCGATACGGATATGGGTACGGCCACATGGGCATTTTCCGGGAAGAATACGGGTTAAATCGCGGGTACGATAGCGAATTAACGGCATCATTTCACGATCGAGAGTCGTAAGTACTAATTCTCCGATTTCTCCTTCCGGAACAGGTTCGCCTGTTTCCGGATCGATAATTTCTACCAGATAACAGTCTTCCCAGAAGTGCATTCCATTCTGTTCCTTACATTCGAAGGCAACACCGGGACCGTTCATCTCTGTCATGCCGAAGCTGTTGTAGGCTTTTACACCCAGCATTTTTTCTATTTTCCGGCGTTGTTCGTCGGTATGGGGTTCGGCGCCGATAACCAGGGTTTTCAGTGTGGTTCCTTTGGGATCGAGTCCTTCTTCCTGGAAGACTTCTGCAAGGCGGATGGCATAGCTGGGGATAGCATGTAAAGCGGTAGTCTTAAAGTCGTTGATGAATTTAATCTGTCGTTTACTGTTTCCTGCAGCGGCAGGGACTGTCAGGCAACCCAAGCGTTCTGCACCGTATTGGAAGCCTAAACCTCCTGTAAACATACCGTATCCGGAGCTGTTTTGGAAAACGTCAGTCTTGCGTATTCCTACTGCATACAGACAGCGGGCTACCAGGTTGGCCCAGGAATCGAGGTCGTGTTGTGAGTGAACGATAACAGTCGGGTTTCCGGTGGTACCACTGGAAGAGTGAATACGTACACCATCATTGCTCATATCACCTGCCACCAGTCCGAACGGGTAGTGGGCGCGCATGTCAGATTTGGTAGTGAAAGGTACTTTGCGGATATCATCCAATGACTGTATGCTATCTGCCGTGATGCCATGTTTGCTGAAAACTTCTTTGTAATATGGAGCGTTCGCAGCTATATTAATTGTTTTTTTAAGCCGTTGAAGCTGCAATTCCTGCAACTTCTCCCGGCTCATGGTTTCTAATTCTTCTTCCCAGTATTGTGTACTCATGGTAATGCCTTTTATTGCATCAGCTTTTCCGCAATTTCTTTGCCGGCTGCCAATGCTTTAAGATTCATTTCTACAATTGCTTCTCCCTTGCGCTGGAAGATTTCACGGATGCTGTCTTGCACTTTTTCGTAATCAATGCCCAGGAATGGGATTGTTGCTCCCAGTAAGACAATGTTGGCAACGCGGGCGGAGCCTACTTCTTTTGCCACTTTATCTACGTTCAATACTATCTTATGAGGCAGTTTGTTGATTTCTGCCATCACTTTGTCTGTTTCCGGATAATTGGGGATGTTGACAAACGGAGTTTCGTTAGTCACCAACCAGCCGGTAGGGCTAAGGTAGGGGAGGTAACGCAATCCTTCCATCGGTTCCAATGAGATGATGAGATCACATTTGCCTGATGGGATCAGGTCTGAAGCAATCGGCTGGTCGCTGATGCGGAGATTGGATTGGACATCTCCTCCGCGTTGGCTCATTCCGTGTACTTCCGCTTGTTTCATGTATAATCCTTCTTTCAAGGCAGCTTTGCCGATTACTGTGGCAATGGACAGAATTCCCTGTCCGCCGACTCCTGATAATATAATGTCTTTTTTCATGGCTTACTTACTTCTTTTTTTGCGTGCTAATGTCTGGATACACTCTCTGCGTGGGATAATGACAGATACACCACGATATTCGATTTCTTCGCGAATGATTTGCTTCATTTCCTCATAGTTTTTCTTCAATGGAGTAACTACACGGATATGGGCCGGATCTACTCCGATACCTGCACAGATCGCTTCGATGCGTCCGGTTCCGGCAGAATCCTGTCCACCTGTCATGGCGGTAGTTTCATTGTCGGAGATGACGATGGTTACACTGGCGTTCTCGTTCACGCAATCTAACAGTCCGGTCATTCCTGAATGGGTGAATGTTGAATCGCCGATGACAGCTACAGCCGGGAAAAGACCTCCGTCAGCGGCACCTTTTGCCATCGTAATGGAAGCACCCATATCCACGCATGAATTAATTGCATTGAAAGGAGCATTTGCACCTAATGTATAACAGCCGATATCGCTGAATACTTTATGAGATGGATATTCTTCTTTCAGAACTTCGGTCAGCGTGATATACATATCGCGGTGTCCGCAGCCTTCGCAAAGTGCAGGCGGGCGCATTTCTACAACAGAAGGAATACCGAATTCCGATTTATTCTCTTTACCTACGGCACGGGCTACAGAGTCCGGATTTAACTCTCCGTCCTGTGACAGAGTACCGTCGAGGCGTCCTTTTACTTTAACGCCGATACCCAGATAACCTTTCAATTGTTTTTCTACAAAGGGTTGTCCGTCTTCCAGAACTAGGATTTCGTCACAAGACTCGATCAATTGATGCAATTGTTTTTTAGGCAATGGATATTGGCCGATCTTGAGTACCGGATATTCGCAACCTTCCGGATAGTTTTCCATCAGATAATTGTAACCGATACCACAAGCTACGATTCCCAGCTTTTTGTTAGGACCGTCTGTGTATTTATTATAAGGTGATTCTTCTGAAGCTTTGATAAATTCGTCTTGGCGGGCAAGCAATACTTTGTAGCGTTTGCGGGCATTTCCCGGCAACAAGATGAACTGACGCGGATCTTCGCTGAAAGAGATGCTGTTCTGCGGCTTTTGCTCTTTGCGTTCTACTCCTGAACGGGAGTGTGCCAGACGGGTTACCATACGCATCAGGATCGGTTCGCCTACTTTTTCAGAGAATTCGAAACCACTGTATACCATATCATACGCTTCCTGCTGATTGCTTGGTTCGTACATCGGTATCAGTGAGAAATCTCCGTAGAAACGGCTGTCCTGTTCGTTCTGCGAGGAGTGCATACTGGGGTCGTCTGCGGCTATCACAATCAATCCGCCTTTCACGCCTGTGATGGCAGAGTTGACGAAACAGTCGGCAGCTACATTCATACCTACGTGCTTCATACAAACTAATGCCCGTTTACCTACGAAAGACATACCCAACGCAGCTTCCATCGCTGTTTTTTCATTGGCACACCAACGGTTGTGTATATTCTGTTCGGTCGTTATAGGGGCCATTTGAATATATTCCGTAATTTCAGTTGAAGGAGTACCCGGATAGGCATAAACGCCTGAAAGTCCGGCATCCAGTGCAGCTTGTGCAATGGCTTCATCGCCAAGTAAGAGTTGCTTGCTCATATCTATTTCTTTTATTTAGTGTTGATCACAGTTTGTTAATCTATCGGGCAAAGATAGGCTTTTCCGTTCGTTTTATCACAAATTTACTTGAAAATCTTTCTTTCATTCAGGGCTTTCCAGTATTTTCTTGCATTTGCCATGTGGTCGGCGTAATTGGAGGCAAAGTTGTGGGTTCCGGAAAAATCTTCTTTGGCGCACATGTAGATATAGTTATGTTTGGTATAGTTCAACACGCTGTCTATTCCCTTTTTAGAGGGGATACGGATGGGTCCTGGAGGTAATCCGGTATTTATATAGGTATTGTAGGGAGAATTGACTTTTAAATGCTCGTTGGTAATTCGGCGCAGGCCAAAATCCTGCAGGGCAAATTTGATGGTGGGATCTGCTTGTAAGGGCATATCTTGATGTAACCGGTTGATATACAATCCGGCTACCATTGGCTTTTCTTCGTTGTTGTTGGTCTCTTCTTCAACGATGGAAGCAAGTGTGCTGACTTCTTCCGGTGTCATGCCGATGGCGGTAGCTTGTGACAGGCGATCTTTATTCCAGAAGCGTTTGTGTTCGTCCTTTATTCGTTTAAAGAATTCGTCTACGCCCATATCCCAATATACCTGATAGGTTTCCGGTATGAAAAGGCTGGGGAGTGTTATGTTGGTATATCCCATTTGAGCTAGGAAAGTAGAGTCGAATAGTTGGCTCGCGATTTCGGCAGAGTCTATCATGAGCTGCTTGCCGATGCTTCGTGCCAATCGGTCTAATGTCCGGACGCTTCCGATAGTAAGGTTCATAGGTTCCTGATAACCTCTGGAAAAACGGCTATATACATGATAAACATTGTCATTGGGGCGAATGGCATAACGACCGGTGTGGATATTCTGATTGAAATCCTTGTATTTTGCCATCCACTGGAATCCGGTGAACTTATTGACATGCCCGAATTCTTTTATTTTATGGTAGATAGAATCGGCAGTATCATCCCGGTCTACATAAATATATACGGTTTTAGATGGGTGAAATTGGGGGGCAAACAGATAATAATAAAAGGTGCCTCCGGCAACTGCACAAAGGAGGAATGCTCCGATTAGAATTGATAGTAGAATATTTCTCTTTTTTTTCTTCATCTTTTGAGGTGTATTTAAAAAAGTTCGTCAAAGATAAAAAGAATTTGGATAGGAGTGTTCTCTTTTTAGGATGAATCATAAGGCGACTACATCAAAAGTATATTTTCTTTCGGTGCGATTGTGAATTCATTCTTTCACGTTACGTCTGCCTTGCTTGATTTATTCAGCTGCTTATTGTGCTGCTTGGCATTCATTGCAATTATCTTTTTGTTTCCAGCGTAGTTCCATTATTCCCATATATTGTGGGACTATTTTCCCGCAATATATGGGAATATTTTCTCATAAAATAAGAGAATACTTTCCCACAATATGTGGGAATAAGACAATCTCTTGACGTTACAATGTGAAACCTTGAGAGTAATACAACAACTCCCTTTTATTGAAGTGAGAGTCTGTTTGTAACTAGAATGCCATTGGCACAGGGAAATGAATTCATTTCAGAGAAACGAGTTTTGCTACTTAATTAGGCCACAGGGAGTAATTAATATCTGCTTCTATTTTGTTTTCTATCTCATCGGGCAGAGGTGCGAAGAAATCCATGTTAGTCAGGCTCTCGATGCTATCTATTGTTACCGCATAGGATGATAGAGGTTCTACTGCCTGCTCATTATTGAATAAGAAACCGATAGCTCGTATCGGCTTGACAAAAGGAGAAAGGACTACTTTAAAAAACTTTTGAGGTACTACGACTTTATTCTTTCCGATTGTTTTGGGATGTTTTTCAATAATAGGGCCACATATAATAATGATGGCGCTGTCTGCTATGGCCCAATTCCGGATCTTTTCTTCCAGATTTTTCCATCCTCTTCTGTTTAGTTGTGGATGTTGCGGACACATATTGCTGAAATAAAATGATTCTTTCATAGCTTCAGGGCTCCATTTCATATCTGCGGCGGGAGCCATGTGACCTTTGTCATATCCTGAACGGGTATAGTCGGCATTCGTTGCAATCGGCCCTGTCACTAATGGATCGGCAATAAAACGATTACCTCTTTTTTCTTTTCCTTTGGTTTCTTCCCTGGTTAATTCGTAAGAAACCCAGTTGGGAATTTTTAAATCTTTGTTATATGACACTGTATATCCGCTATGGTGGATGATTTGTTCTTGCCGGGGAACTAGTGATACAAGTGTCTCCAGATCTTTACTGGGTGGAATTTGAAAGGAAGTATCAGTTTGCGGTTCGTTATTTTTCTGGATATTAATCTGCTGGCAATACAAATAAACACCAAAAAGAATAGGAATGAGCACAATAATGGCGATGATACATCCTAATCTATTATTAGAATGTGATTTCTTTTTGAATAGTTTTCTGTTTTTACCTTTTTTATTTCGATTCATTGATTGGCTGGTGATGACAGGTTTGTTTTATTCTTCTTTTCTCATGCTGAATTCGCAACCGCAATATTGTTGGTTGTAAAAGTTGTATTCTTTAATGATGGCAATACGTCGTTCGCTAAGTCCCCCTTTCCGCCAATTCTGTTCCCAGTACGTAACATCCGGGTAAAAGGCGGTAGCATATTGTCCGGCTTCATTGATCTGCTCCAGGCTTTTCCAACGACTGGAGGCAAGTGTCGTGGTAATTACAGAGAAACCATGTTCGTGTGCGTAACGGGCTGTCTCCAATAAACGCAGTTTAAAACAACGCAGGCAACGTCCTCCTCTTTCAGGTTCCTGCTCCATTCCTGCTATGTGACATCGCCAGTTGTCATGATCGTAATCCGCATCTATGATCTCCAATCCCAATGATTGGGCATAGCGCGTACATTCTTCTTTTCTTATCATATACTCTTCCTGCGGATAAATATTAGGATTGCAATAATAAATGACAGGGGTGATATGATGCTGCATCATACATTCAATAATGGCTGATGAACAAGGAGCACAACAAGTATGAAGCAAGACTTTATCGGCTCCTCCCGGAACTTCGAGTTGGAATTTCTTTTTCATGCTGTAAAGTTAGTACATATTTACGATACGAGTCAATGGTTTATGTTTTATTCAGAATAGTTTTTTTAGTATCTTTGTCCACTCAAGTTTATAACAGATCAATAATGAATGAATTAAATTGCGGGCAAGAAGAGCAATATGCAGGCCCGGAGAAGAAAAAAAGTACCTCGAAAATTGTAAAGAGAACTTTAGTTGTGGCTGCATTAGCTTTGGCGGTATATGTTGTATATTCCGTAGTTTATTTATTTGTTTCGCCTGATCGTAATATTCAGCAAATCTATCTGGTTCCCGAAGATGCTGCGTTTATCATTCAATCATCGGCTCCGATTGAAGATTGGGAAAAGTTTAGTGGAAGTGAAACATGGCAATGTCTGAAGAAAGCGAAATCTTTCGAGGAAGTAACGGAGAGTGTAGAGAAACTTGATTCGGTAGTCAAAAGTAATAAAGTGTTGTTGTCGCTTGTTGGTGAACGGGATATGCTTATTTCGCTTCACAAGACTCGTGCCACAAAGTGGGATTTTCTGCTGATTCTGGATATGCAGAAAACATCGAAAATGGATTTATTGAAAGACCAGGTGGAAACCGTATTGGTCATGAGTGGCTTTACTGTCACCAACCGGATGCATAACGGTATTAATATTCTTGAAATGCGTGATCCCGAAACAAGGGATATTTTCTATATTGCTTTTGTGGATAATCATTTGGTAGGATCTTATACGTCCGGGCTTGTCGAATCGGCTATTGATTCGCGTAATAAACCCAAAATCGGACTCGACCAGTCTTTTATTGAAACGGAGAAGTTGGTTTCCGGCAAGGGGCTTGTCAGAGTCTTTATTAATTATGCGCGCGTACCTCAATTCATGTCTATTTATCTGGGTGCAAGAAACGAATACATTGATCTGTTTAGCAATTCTATGAATTTTGCCGGACTTTACCTAAATACGGATAAGGAGCGGATGGAAGTGAAAGGGTATACGTTGAGAAAAGATTCTGCCGATCCTTATGTCACTGCTTTATTGAATTCGGGAAAACATAAAATGAAAGCGCATGAGATTCTGTCCGGGCGGACGGCTCTTTATACCAATATAGGTTTCAACAACCCGATAACTTTTGTAAAAGAGCTGGAGAATGCAATGTCGGTTCATAATAAACAATTGTATGATTCTTATCAAAGTTCCCGGAAAAAGATTGAAGGGCTATTCGGGATATCTTTGGAAGAAAACTTTTTGAGTTGGATGTCGGGAGAATTTGCTATTACGCAATCCGAACCGGGGTTGTTGGGGCATGACCCAGAACTAATTCTGGCTATCAGAGCTAAAAGTATAAAAGATGCCCGTAAGAACATGGAATTAATAGAAAAGAAGATTAAGCGGCGCAGTCCGGTTAAGATTAAGACGGTTAATTATAAAGATTTCGAGATTAATTACGTCGAAATGAAAGGCTTTTTCCGCCTGTTCTTTGGAAAACTATTTGATAAATTTGAAAAGCCATATTATACTTATGTCGATGATTATGTAGTTTTTAGTAATAAGGCTGCATCTTTGCTCTCTTTTGTGGAAGATTACGAGCAGAAGAATTTATTGAAAAATAATCCGGGATTTGAAAATGCGCTTTCCTATTTAAAGTCAAGTTCTACCATTTTCTTATATACGGATGTGCACAAGTTTTATTCTCAACTGAAACCTATGATGAATCCTGCCACATGGAATGAAATACAATCCAATAAAGATATTCTGTATTCGTTTCCTTACTGGACTATGCAGGTTATAGGAGATGGACGGTCAGCTTCTTTGCAATATGTGATGGATTACAGTCCATATCAACCGGAGGAGGTTGTTGCCGTTGCTGCCGATGAAGATGATGAGGAAATGAACGAAGATGCTGAAACTGAAAAAGAACAGATGAGCGAATTGAAGCGTTTCTATGTCGAAAAGTTTGAAGGAAACGTTTTGAGGGAGTTTTATCCGGAGGGAGCGTTGAAGAGTGAAGTGGAAGTAAAGGAAGGAAAACGTCACGGTCGTTACCGTGAATATTATGAAGATGGGACATTGAAGCTTCGTGGAAAGTATGCAAATAATAAACCGAAGGGTACATGGAAGTACTATACCGAGGACGGGAAATTTGAACGCAAAGAAAAGTTCTAGATTACGTCAACAAAAGTTGATTTAAAAATTATGCTCAAAAAATAATCGGATTCTTTTTGTTTTCTCAAATAAAGCTGTAATTTTGCACGCCGTAAACGAGAGACAAACGCCGCTATAGCTCAGTTGGTAGAGCAACGCATTCGTAACGCGTAGGTCGCCAGTTCAAGTCTGGCTAGCGGCTCTCAAACTAGAACGCTGATTATTAATTAATAATCAGCGTTCTAATTTTTACAGGATTCCCTATTCTTATTTTAAAAGGGAAATCCTGCGTATGTAATAGATGTGAAATATAAAAATGTAATCTATGTTGAGTCGTATTATTGTTTTAGTGGTTGCCGGAGTAGCCGTAGTCTATATCGTTCGATTTATAGATAACTTTTTCTCCCAGCGTAGAAGATAAAACTAGCTTTCAAACATTCTGCTGCGTGCGAGCATACAAGCGCCAACGATGCCGGCTTTGTCTTTCAGCTTAGATGTGATGATGGCTGAATCTTTATTAACCAGATTTAGAGAGTACTTGCGTACGGCTGTTTTTATGGGCTGGGTGATATAATCACCGGTTAAAGATAAAGTTCCACCTATAATGACCAGTTCCGGGTTGAAGATATTGATTAGCCCGGCAATCTGTTTGCCTAGTTTCTGTCCGATTTCTTCTACAATTTCAATGCAAAGCAGGTCTTCTTTATTCACAGCGGCAATGATCTCATCAAGAGTGATCGGGTTTTCCTCTGTGGCGATTCGTGTAGATAGAATGGAACTTTCCCCACTTTGAATACGCTCTAATAAGATACGATGAAGTGCCGATCCGGAAGCTTCCGTCTCCAAGCAACCTTTTTTTCCGCAATGGCAGATTATCTCATTATCATAAGCACTCATGTGTCCAAATTCACCGGAGAATCCGGATTTCCCGGTATAAATCTTACCATCAATAATAATTCCGATACCTACTCCCCAGCTTACATTCACAAAAATGATATCTTTTTCTCCTTTCACGCAGCCTTGCATGTATTCGCCATAAGTCATGGCACGCGTGTCATTATCAATGGTTACTTTATATCCCAATTTTTCGGATAATACATCCGCCAACGGCCTTTCCTCAAAATTGAATTGACTGAAGCTATACCCTGATTCAGGGTTTACACGTCCCGACACATTTACATTAATATTTAAGATCTTCTCTTTATTAATAGTGAGCTTTTTTATAAAATTGAGAATATGCTTGCATAACTCATTCATCCCTTCGATTGAGTTCTCAAATTTATAAGGTATATTCATTTTCAATTCTACCATATCACCTTTGAAATTTATCAGTCCGATATTGACGGCGAATCTTTTGATGTCTACACCCAAAAAGTAACCGGATTCCGGATTAAGCCCATAGAGGTTGGGATGGCGTCCGCCACTAGTCTCCAATTTGCCATAATCATTAATATATCCGTCATCGCACATTTCACCGATAAATTTGGTGACGGTCGGTACACTTAAATCCAGCTCTTTTGAAAGATCGGGAATTGTAGAACTTCCATTATATATATAATGTGTAATAATCCTCTTTTTGACAAGAGCACTTTTAGAGCCTTTTTCTATTTCTTTCAAGAATTGTTGGTTCATAACTATGTATATTTGGTAATTCACACAAAGATAATTAATTTTTTTATTAATATGTGGTTTTGGGGCTTTGAAAATTAGAATATCTTGAATGTTATATTTCCTATATACTATGTAATGGATTTATATATAGGATAATGTAGCTATGGATGATTGTGGATATAATAAATGAAAGAAGACGATTTGTGAGGTAATTCCCCCTTCTATTAATTAATAATGCAAGAAATAATGATTTTATTAATAAAATATTTTATTATCTATTGTTTATTTAATAAATATAGCTATATTTGTGCCGTGATATTATTAATAAAACTCTATATCCTTAAATGAATTTAGTATGAGAAACTATTTTTTAGGCCTGTGTTTATTTTTTGCATTGTGTTTCACGGCATGCTCTCATTCAGATGATTCTGTTGATGTGCTAATTATTGGTGGAGGCGCTAGTGGAGTGACTGCTGGTATTCAGTCTGCTCGAATGGGGGCTGCAACATTGATAGTAGAAGAAACAGAATGGCTGGGTGGAATGCTTACATCTGCAGGTGTAAGTGCTGTTGATGGAAACTATGATTTACCGGCAGGCTTGTTTGGTGAGTTTCGCGGACATTTGGCAGATTATTATGGAGGGCTTGATTCTCTAAAAACCGGTTGGGTGAGTGCAGTGTTGTTTGAACCTTCAGTCGGAAATAAAATTTTCCATGAAATGGTTGACGCGGAGAAAAATTTAAAAGTATGGCATAATGCTACTTTGGTAAAGTTGGAAAGAGAGAATGATGCTTGGATTGCTCAAATTCAGATGAAAGATAATACAATCAAAAAAATACATGCTAAAATATTGATTGATGGTACTGAATTGGGGGATATAGCAAAAATGTGCGGGGTGAAATATGATGTCGGTATGGAAAGCCGTCATGATACAAAAGAAGATATTGCTCCGGAAGAGAAAAATAATATAGTTCAGGATATTACATACGTAGCAATCTTGAAAGATTATGGTAAAGATGTGACTATTCCTTGTCCTGAAGGATATAATAAGGATGAATTTGCTTGTGCTTGTGCCAGTCACGTTTGTATCACGCCTAAAGAACCAGATCGTGTATGGTCTAAAGACATGATGATAACTTATGGAAAACTTCCTAATAATAAATACATGATTAATTGGCCGATAGAAGGCAATGATTATTATGTAAACTTGATTGAAATGACCCGTGAGGAACGTGAAGAAGCCTTGAAATATGCAAAACATTATACGATGTGTTTCGTTTATTTTCTGCAACATGAATTAGGTTTTAATACATTGGGCTTGGCTGACGATGAATATCCTACAGCCGACAAATTACCATTTATTCCTTATCATAGAGAGTCTAGGAGAATACATGGGCTAGTACGTTTTGATTTAAATCATGCTTGTGAACCGTTCAGGCAGTCTCAACCTCTTTATCGTACTTGTATTGCCGTGGGGAATTATCCTGTGGACCATCATCATACGCGTTATCATGGATATGAAGAGTTGCCTAATCTTTATTTTCATCCGATACCGTCATACGGTTTACCTTTAGGAACTTTGATTCCGAAAGATGTTGAAGGATTGATTGTTGCTGAAAAATCAATATCTGTTTCTAATATAATTAATGGTACCACTCGTTTGCAGCCGATGGTTATGCAGATCGGGCAGGCAGCGGGAGCATTAGCAGCTCTTGCGGTGAAAGAAGATAAAAATATAAGAGAAGTATCTGTTCGGGAAGTACAAAATGCGATTTTGGATGGAAAAGGATATTTATTGCCTTATTTAGATGTTGAATTAGATCACCCAATGTTTAAGTCACTACAACGTATCGGCTCTACAGGTATATTAAAAGGTATAGGTAAAAGTGTTGACTGGTCAAATCAAATGTGGTTCAGAGCGGATACATTATTATTGGCAAATGAGTTGAAAGGATTGGGTGATGTTTATCCTTTTGTCAATAAGCAAGTATTCGAAGGTAATAATACTATATCAATTCAGAAAGCTACAGAGTTAATAGGAGGAATTGCCGAAAAAGAAGGTTTTGAGATGAAAGAGGGTAGGGTAGAAGAGATATGGAATGAATTTGAATTGAAGGACTTTGATATGAATCGAGGCATCCTACGAAGTGAAATGGCTATTTTGATTGATCAGATATTAGATCCTTTCAATAATAAAAAAGTAGATATTACAGGACAGTATATTCAATAGGTAATAATAATATAAGTGTTAACTGCTGTTTTAATTAAACTAATATGAAAACATTAGATCGAAGAGACTTTCTAAAAAAAGCCACATTGGCTGGCGCGTCAGCCTTGACTGTACCAACTTTGTTTGAATCTTGTACTTCAAAAGCTAGTGCCAGTACAGTAGTGGCAACTGATGGTTTGGAAAGTAAACTCATTGTTCCTAAAAACAATGGCTTAAAAATTACCGGAACTTTTTTGGATGAAATATCACATGATATTCCACATCAGAACTGGGGTGAGAAAGAGTGGGACTTGGATTTTCAGCACATGAAAAATATAGGAATTGATACGGTAATAATGATCCGTTCTGGTTATCGTAAGTTTGTCACTTTTCCTTCTCCTTATTTATTGAAGAAAGGTTGTTATATGCCTTCCGTTGACTTGGTGGATATGTTTTTACGTTTAGCTGAAAAGTATGGAATGAAATTCTATTTTGGACTATACGATTCGGGTAAATACTGGGACACAGGAGATATGACCTGGGAAGTGGAAGATAACAAATATGTAATTGATGAAGTTTGGGAAAATTATGGTTCCAAGTATAAAAGTTTTGGAGGATGGTATATCAGTGGTGAAATAAGCCGGGCAACGAAAGGAGCGATTGGTGCTTTCCATGCATTAGGAAAACAATGTAAGGATATATCTAATGGATTACCGACTTTTATATCGCCTTGGATTGATGGAAAAAAAGCAATCATGGGAACGACAAAAATGACTAAAGAAGATGCCGTTTCTGTACAACAACACGAAAAAGAATGGGATGAAATTTTTGATGGAATTCATGATGTGGTAGATGCATGTGCATTTCAAGATGGGCATATTGATTATGATGAATTGGATGCTTTCTTTTCTGTCAATAAAAAATTAGCAGACAAGTATGGTATGCAATGTTGGACAAATGCCGAATCTTTTGACCGTGATATGCCTATTCGTTTTCTACCCATTAAGTTTGATAAACTTCGGATGAAGTTGGAAGCAGCTAAACGTGCCGGATATGATAAGGCTATTACTTTTGAATTTTCTCATTTTATGAGTCCGCAATCAGCCTATCTACAAGCTGGTCATTTATATGACAGATATAAAGAATATTTTGAAATAAAATAAATGTTATGAAGTCTACAATCAATTTTGGTTATCTTATATTCCTTTCTGTTGTGGCAGCATTGGGAGGCTTCTTGTTCGGATATGATACCGCAGTTATATCGGGAACAATTGCCCAAGTGACTCAACTTTTTCAATTAGATGCACTACAACAGGGATGGTATGTAGGATGTGCTTTAGTAGGCTCTATCGTAGGTGTTCTTTTTGCTGGAATCTTAAGCGATAAGTTAGGAAGAAAACTTACGATGGTTATTTCAGCTGTGTTGTTTTCCACATCAGCTCTAGGATGTGCTCTATCAGCCGATTTTGCCCAATTGGTAGTTTATCGGATTATAGGTGGAGTAGGAATAGGGGTTGTGTCCATTGTTTCTCCTCTTTATATATCAGAACTAGCTGTAGCGCAGTATAGAGGACGTTTGGTGTCATTGTATCAGTTGGCTGTAACAGTTGGTTTTTTGGGAGCTTATTTAGTTAACTATCAATTATTGGCATGGGCGGAGAGTGGTACGCAATTAAGTGTGGATTGGTTGAATAAAATATTTATAACTGAAGTATGGAGAGGTATGTTGGGTATGGAAACATTGCCGGCAATCTTATTCTTCATTATCATATTTTTTATTCCGGAAAGTCCCCGCTGGTTAATCGTACGTGGAAAGGAATTGAAAGCTGTAAATATATTAGAGAAAATATATAATTCGATTACAGAAGCGAAAAGTCAATTAAATGAAACGAAATCTGTGCTGACCTCTGAAACAAAATCGGAATGGTCTTTATTGATGAAGCCTGGAATTTTCAAAGCTGTTATTATCGGTGTGTGTATTGCGATTTTAGGACAGTTTATGGGTGTGAACGCAGTACTTTATTATGGCCCTTCTATCTTTGAAAACGCAGGACTTTCAGGAGGAGATTCTCTTTTTTACCAAGTTCTGGTAGGACTAGTCAATACTTTGACCAC
>NZ_JAHQVH010000040.1:0-56733 GCF_019052435.1 Bacteroides sp. MSK.20.12
ACAATAAAAAATGAATATTGATGGATGGCAGTTATATAAATGATAGAATATCTTTGGATATATCCGGGTGGTAATAGTGAGAATACTTGTATCTTTATTGTCGAATAAATTAATAAATTGAGAAATGTTGAAAGTAGTAACATTTATGAAGCAGGTAGCCATGGGGCTACAGATGGAGGGAAACTTCGGTACTGCGCATGTTTATCGTAGCAGTCTGAATGCCATCATTGCTTATTGTGGGGAAGAAGATTTGCTTTTTAGTGAAGTAACTTCGGAGTGGCTGAAGGGATTCGAAGTTTACCTTCGCAGTCGTGGTTGTAGCTGGAACACCGTTTCCACTTATCTGCGTACGTTTCGTGCGGTTTACAATCGTGCCGTCGATCTTGGGAAAGTTCCTTATGTACCTCATCTGTTCCGTTCTGTTTATACCGGTACTCGTGCCGATCATAAACGTGCGTTGTGTGATGACGATATGAAGAAGGTGTTTGCAAAATTGTCTCGTACATCAAGTGTGCCATTTGCTGTATGTCAGGCACAAGAGTTATTCATTCTGATGTTTTCGCTTCGTGGTATGCCGTTTGTCGATCTCGCTTATTTGCGTAAGAGTGATTTGCGTGATAACGTAATAACGTATCGCAGACGTAAGACAGGACGACCATTGTCGGTGACATTGACTCCCGAAGCGATGATCCTGGTGAAGAAGTATATGAATCGTGATCCTTCTTCTCCCTATTTATTTCCATTGTTGAAAAGCCGTGAAGGAACTAAAGAGGCGTATCGCGAATATCAGTTGGCATTGCGCAGCTTTAACCAACAGTTGATGTTGCTAGGTGAATTATTGGGATTATCCGATAAGTTGAGCTCGTACACCGCCCGCCATACATGGGCTACGACAGCTTATTATTGTGAGATCCATCCGGGTATTATTTCCGAAGCGATGGGGCATTCGTCTATCACTGTGACGGAGACTTATTTGAAACCTTTTCGGAGTAAGAAAATTGATGAAGCAAATAGACAAGTTCTTGACTTCGTGAAACGCTCTGTTATAGGTGTAAGCGCTTGAAAATTACTCTGTTACTTTGTAGGTAACGGGAATGAATATCGGTGCAAATATGAGCATATTTCTTAAAACAACCAAACGAAATCATACATTTTTTCTAATAAACTACTCAAAATAGGAATTAACCAAATAAAACACGCGGATTCTTTGTATTAGGGCTTTGTTAACTTCTAAATTTTTGCAAAAGATCTCCTTCCCTCTACTGCCTTTCAGAAGCAGGGGTAAAAAAGTTTCATTGCTTATCGTATCATTTTTCAGTATTGACTACTCCCGAAGAGCAGGCACAAAGGTTTTCCCGTTACCTACAAAGTAACGGGCGGTCTATTATTGAAACTTAGTGTTTAATAATATATTATTAATGTAATTTTTAAGTAGTTATGAAAAGAAAATTTGTAAAAGTGATGCTCTTCGGGGCGTTGACGCTTGCAGTAAGTACAACTGTAACAAGTTGTAAGGACTACGACGATGATGTGAAAAATCTGCAGGAGCAGATTGATAAGATCAACACGTCAAGTCCCGTTAGCATTGAGGATATGAAAACCGCCATTGCAGCTGCAAAAACGGAGTTGGCTACAGAAATCGACAAACTGTCCAAAGCTCTGGAGAACAAAGATGCCTCTATTAAAGCATTGGAGGCTGAAATTGCAGACTTAAAAGCTAAACTGGCTGCCGCACAGGGGGATGCTACAGCAGCTAAAGAACTTGCAACGCAATTGTCTAGTAAACAAAATGAACTGAAGACTTTAGTAGATGCTAACGATGCAACTCTCAAAGCATTGAAGGAAAGCTATGACAAACTGACTGGTGCCGAAGGTGATATTCAGACTTTGCAGAATTTTGTAGCCGACTACGAGAACAACAAAGTAATCAGTGCAGCTGCAAAAACTGACGAATTGCTGTCTGCTTTTATCAATAGCACAATCGCAGAGAAACTTGATGGTAAAGATCTTGTAGAATATATCAATACTGCCGTAAGCACTGCCATTGCAACAGAACTTACTTCTGTGAACAATGCTATTACAGCTATTACAGGAAAAGATGGTGCGTTAACTAAAATTCAAGATCAGCTCACTAAAGCATTGGATGGTGATGCAACAAACAAAGGTATTCTTGCTAGATTGGATGATTTGGAAGATATTCAAGATGCTATAAACAGTTTCTTGGAAAAGAATCCGGGACAGTATGCCGATTTCGCGGCAGTGCTGAACCAGATCGAGACATTGCGTTCAAACTATGAGACGATGTTTACTCCTACCAATTTGAAGAGTAAAGTAGAAGATGCTATCGATGAAGCTATGAAAACTACCGACTTCACTTTCGAGCAGTTGGTTGGTGACGTGAAACAACATGGTATTGACATCGAAGCTATCAAAGCAATGGTACAGAGCGTGGTATATGTTCCGAAGAATACAGCCGGTACAGAAGAGTTTACCACTTTGTATGCTAAGAAGAATTCGAGTGCTACAAGCTATTCTATCATCTCACGCAGTGAAGACTTGACTGTTACATTCCGCGTTTCGCCTGCAAAAGCAGCACTAGGCTTTGAGACAGGAAAGTATAGCCTTCTTGTGGATGCGCAAAAGACACGTTCTACGAATACGAATATCTTCAAAGTAGGTGAGGTGACAGTAGAGAAAGAGGGTGGTGAACCTACAGGTCTTATCACTATTCCTTTGAGTACTACTAGTGCATCTGAAAACTATGCATTGTGTCTGATGGTGAAGGATAACAGTAAGGAAGTACTGACAGAGATTACATCAAACTACTTCCCTGTGTTGATGACGACCAAATATTTATCTCCTGGCTACAAGGTTAAATATATAACTGGTGAAACGGACAGAAGCATTATATATAATGATAATAAGTCAAGTCTGACATTCAGCAAAGATGGTAAGGAACAAGCTGTCTTCTATGATGATAAGACTACTGCCGATGCTGATGCTTCAACTACCTATACGGATATACCCGCAGGACTCAAGGGAGTATTCAATACAACCTTTGAATTGACTGGTGCTAACAAGCAATATTTTGCTATTGATGCAACAACAGGTAAAGTGACATTAGCGGAGACTGCCTTTGGTCAAGTAGGATTGGTAGGTCAGACTGTTGATGTTGATGCAAAGACTGCAATTACAGGCGTTGATGATCCTGTCACCACTGATTTGACTGCTACCGATAAAGTGACTATTACACAGAAAACGGAAAATAAAGAAATAGCATATAGCTTCGAAGGTACTTGGAAAGGTAATGGCGTGCAGACATATACTATCAATATGGTTGATTTGTATAACAAAGGAGCTATTACGGAGGCTGATTATAAAGCTTTGGCAGCTAGTGCTTTTGATGTAACTGGTGCAGATAACAGTGTAACTTTTGCTCGCGGCAGTGAGAACGCTTTGACAATAACAGTGCCTAGTGCAACAAAAGTCGGCACTTATAATCCTACAGCAGTGATAACTGTATCTTCTGTGAAGACAATTACAGTGAAGGCCGCTGTTACAGTTAAGTCTTTGGCAGACGTTGCTTTGACTACTGTAACTTCTCCTCAAAAGGTCGATGCAGGTGTAGATGCAGCACAGGCTACTGAAATTGCTGTAGAAGTAGGAGATGTTTCTACATTATTCCCTAACTATAGTGATGTATACAAAAAGGTAGTTACAGATGCAGGTGGTACTATTGAATTTGCAGCAACAGGTACTGGAATAGATTTCTCTAGTGCTCCAAAGCTAATTATTAATGAGGACTATGCAGCACCTGTAAAAGTGACAGCTACAGTGAAATGTGGCGAAAAGAAAAATGCGGTATATACAGTAACACTCGTTCCTGATGCTAAGTTGAGCGGCACATGGACTGCACCAACTAAGCTTACACAAAAAATAGCATCTGATAAAACCTCTACTGTTAATTTAGCTACAGGATCTGTTTGGAAAGACTATAGAGGTCAGAAGATGTGGGAAGCCGGAACTGGTGTAACTGGGGATGGTTCTAATGGATTTGCTAATTCGGTTGATGCTCTTGATATGTATGGTCTTACAGCTCCTGCTTTCAAAGTTGTCGGAGACAATGCCGATAAGTTTGAAGTTAGTGCTGCCGGCGAGTTGTCATACTCTCAAGCTGGTAAGGATATGCCATCTAGAGACGGCTTGACGGCAACTGTAGAAGTAACAGTTAAGTCTAAATGGGGAGGAGTAATCTCTTCAACAGGTGATGTTACGACAATAACTGTAACGGTTGAGTAAATATGATAATAACTCTTTTCTAAAAGATATCTCTTTTATTTCATTAGAAGAGAGAGTTTTTGAATAGATAACTTTTATAGATAATAAAACCCTTCTTCACCCTCGTGTGAAGAATATGCCGAGAAGAAACAAAGTGAAGGATATGGCTTGTGAAAGTCAATCCTTCCATCTTTGTTCTTCTTTAGAAAAGGGTGCCTCCCACATTTCCCACAGGTATCCCTTTTTATTTTTACTCTCGGAGCGTCTTTTTGTTGTACTAGAATCAAATTACTAGTCCCCCATTTCCCTATAGGTAAAGGAGGCGTTCCCAAGATGCAGAAAACCCGGGCTTGCGAAAGTCCGGGTTTTCTTGATTAATAACCAATAACAATTAACCAATAACAACTAACAATAGAATATGTAAATGAAAAAAGAAACCTATTCTTTATCCCACTCCTTGCTCGCTTCGAAACAGGGGCAAGCCTTGATCCACTCTTCCGGTTCAATCTCACCGTCTCCGTCAAGATCAGGACTAAGATCACGATGCCCGCAGACACGGCATCCCGGAAAATCCTTTAATAAAGTCAGGATAAGAACCCGTAGCGAGTGTTTCTGCCAACAAGTGCGCGTGTCTTTCGGCTGTCCCATGCAGTCCAGTCCGCCTTCATAGCAGATACCGATACTTTCCCGGTTGAAACCACGGCTATGCGCACCGATCCGTTCTAACGGACGGGTAGACTTAATATCCCCGTTCTTACGAATATAAAAATGATAACCCACACCATTGAAGCCGCGGCGACGATGGCAAACGTCCAAATCATGTTCGGTGAAAGATTTATCCTCGCGGGTAGCGGAGCAATGCACGACAATCAGATTAATAGTTCTCATGCGTTAGGCAGGTATTAAAGAAGTGGATGATGATGTGGATTCGGAACCATTGTTGCGCTGAATACACTCTTTATTGACACACTGTAAAGTGACAGCTTCCGAAAGTTTGCCTTTTAATGAAAAAATCTCCGAGTGCATTTCCTTCACACGGTCGCTCAAATCGAAATAATCCTTGAGCACCTTTTCGAGCTGTTTCATAAGGAAGCCATACTGCTCTTTCACTAGTTCGCTGAACTCTTTGACGTCCTGCATCATTTGCTGACGTTTTTTGCGACCTCCGAAAAAAGGGAGGATGGCTGTAATAATATCAATGATTTTGTCTAACATCTTTCTTGAATTAAAGATTAAAAATTAAAGATTGAGAATTGAGAATTAAAAAATAAGAGAAACTAAAAATAGGAAAACTAAAAAAACACGAGAATGAAAAAAATAGAGAAATAAAGAAAATGGGAAAATGCGGGAAAGAGAAAAACAGAAAAACAGCAACCACATGGCAAGGAACCATACATGGATCAGTTCCTGAAACCATGTGATACTGTTTTTTCTAAGGATGAAGTTTCATTCTGCCAAAGAAGATAGAGCGGGCAGCTTATTTACGCTGCTGGATCCGGTGCTTCTCCACCGCCCGGTTTATTGCCCCCCGAACCGCTGCCGGAATCATCGTCCGAACCACCGTTTCCGGAATCGCTTCCATCGCCCTTTCCGCCCAGAACGAAGTCCACGTTGTTTTCGCTTCGTGTACTCGTATGGCTCGAATTCATCAGCTTCAACGCTTTGTCGGCAACGAAGCGGACATTGACACGGCGGATGCTGCGCACCGTACAATCTTTCATAGTCTCCGTACCATCACTAGTCAGCGTGATGTGGAACGTACCCAATCCGTCAATCTTCACCTTATCGCCCTGGGTGAGCGACAGACGCAACTGTTCTACAAATGCCTCAATGGTGTGTTTCACATCTCCGGCAGTCAGTGACGATTTACTTTCGATGGCGGTAGCCATCGTATCAACGTCCATCACTCTTACATTGCCCGATTTCTGACGTATGTAATACAGTAACGGAGCATCCTCCTGATTTACATACTTTCTGCGCTGATAGCGTTCTACTAATACATCCATAAATTTGAAAAGTTAAGGTTTAAGTGAATAATTATATGTTTTCTTTTTGATACTACAAATATACAAAATCAGAGAGGCAAAGTCAAGTAAATATGGTTTTATTTTCTCTGATAATATAAAAAGTTTTGCACCGGATATGTATCAATACTATTTTGATAAATTGTCTTGATTATTTATACAATAGATCGTTTTATTTAGCATGTTTTTCCAAATATTCCAATGGCGGAACATAGTCATATATTTTTGTCATCGACGGATTATGTCCGAAATATACATTCCCAGTCTCTCCATTACGCTGCTTGGCAACGATAACCACCCCCAGTCCTTCTGTCGGGTAACCGCTTTCCCGGTCGGTGACGACGCGTTGCATCGCCGGTCGGTAAAGCAACATCACGACGTCCGCATCCTGTTCGATAGCTCCGCTCTCGCGCAGGTGTGCCAGTTCCGGACGTCCTCCGGGACGATTCTCCGACTCGCGGTTCAGTTGACTAAGCAGTACGACGGGAATATGCAGCTCCTTGGCCAGCAACTTGGCTTTCCGGGTGGCTTGTGCCACTTCCTGCTCGCGGTTGCGGTTGGCCTGCTTGGTAGTCATGTCGCAGAGTTGCAGGTAGTCGATAATAATTGCGTCACACTGATTGCGGCTTTTCAGTAGCCGGGCACTTGAGCGAATGTGATCCATGCTGACAGAAGTGCTGTCGTCCACGTAGATGGGGAGTCCCGACAGTTCTGAAGCTGCGGTGTGGGCATTTTCCATCTCTTGCAGGGTAGGTATTCCGTTTCTCCACCGGTAAGGATTAATGTTGCTTGCTGCTGCCAGCCATCGGTCGGCAAGGCGTTCCCCTTGCATCTCAAGGCTGTAGACGGCCACCGCATTGCCCGCCATTGCCGCGCTGCGTGCCAGGTGCAGGGCAAAAGCCGTTTTACCTACGGAAGGTCGGGCGGCTATCACTATCAGATCACTATCCTGCAAACCGCCTGTTTTCTGGTCGAGTTCGGTCAGTCCGGTGGGGATGCCGGTGACGCCGTTCACGCTTTTGGCAATACGCAATTCAGCTTCTTTCAGCGTGTCGGTCATTAGGGTGTCCATGCAGCGCATGTGGTCGTGGTGGCCGGATTCGCCTTCGAGACGGTCGAGCAGGTTGTGCGCGTCGATGAGGGTGTCGTCGATGTCGATTGTCTCATCCATGGCGCAGGTGAGGAGTTTGTTGAAACCGACTACGGCTTCGCGTGCCAGGTATTTCTGGTGGACGATTTGCGCGTGATACTCGATGTGGGCGGAGGAGGCTACCCGGCTGCTTAGTTGTACGATGGTGTACGGCCCGCCTATCTTTTCGAGCACTCCGCGACGGGTGAGCTCTTCTTTGACGGTGAGAATATCTATCTTTTTGTTTGCCTGATACATAGCTATCAAGGCGGCGAAGATCAGCTGATGATGATCGTCGTAGAACATTTCGGGACGTAGCTTGTCGGCTACGAGTGGCAGAGCCTCCTGTTCTATCAGGCAGGCTCCAATGATGGCTTCTTCGAGTTCGCTGGCGTGTGGTTGCATTTCTTTTCGATGTTTTTTAGTCTATATATTCGTTTAAGAAAGCCTTGTCTTTCAGGTAGGTGGCGGCAAGGGGGATGAAACGTGTGTCGTTGGTGTGGTAGTAGACTTCCTCGATGTGGTCGATGGCTGTCTGCTGTTCCTCTTTGGTGAGCTTGTCCCATTCTCGGTGGGCACGGGCGACGTTCTGTTTGGGTTTTTGCATCGTTTCATGATATTTATCCCAGAAAACATCGAACGCTTCGGATTTTTCTTTCTTTTTTTCTTCGCGGGCTTCCGGAGAGATGCAGCCGGTCCAGAAATCATAGTTGTTGATATGAATGTGGAAGATTCCTTTCTGGTGCGGGATGATCTTGATAATGCCCTCTTCCTGGATTTTTTGAAAGAAGCGGGTGGCTTTGGAGCGGCTCCAATTGAAGAGTTGGCTCCAGTGTCGCAAGCTGACGACGGACTCTCCACGTTGGCATACGATGTCGATCTCCTGAATCTTGTACGTGGTTTCCGAGTAGTTGGCGTGTATCAGGACTTGGAGGAGCGCTTCCAGTTCTCCCGGAGCTTTATCGTTTATCTGGCGTTTTAACAGTGCTTTGGGAATCAGGATGTAGCCTTCGTGCAGGAGGTTTTCTGGAAGTTGTTTCATTGAGGCGTATTTTTATTTACTTGTTGTTGTTTGGGGTTATTCCCATGTGCACACATTGTCGGATGCGGCTGCGAAGGTAGTGTATGAATGGCTGTTCGTGCAAATCTTTTTTGGCTGGAATGAAGGTGTTTTGAACGGTATGGTGGTATTTGGGCTGTATTGGGGGCTGTAGGACGGAAATAATGTTGTTCTGTGTGACACCGCGCGGGTGTAAAAGATGAGATTGGGGGAATGAATAGAAAAACAGAGGTTCTGTTGGGATGAAACAGAGCCTCTGTTTATTAGAAATAGAACCTCTGTTTGCCGTAAATAGAGGCTTTATTCGGGGACATGCGGCTTTTTTTTTGAGTATTTTTTTTAACAAAAAAACGAGCCACCAAACGAACACCCCCTGAAGGTGACTCAACTGCTTGTCTGTCATGCGTTTGCAACGCTCAAAAAAAAGTAGGCGAGCCACCAACCGAACATATATAAATACTAAAATATAATAATCTATATAATATAGTTCATTCAACACACTTTTTCTGTGTTTTCGGAGGTGTCAGGATGCAGTAAATCTTTACTTATGGGTGATGCGCTAACGTAGGATTATTTTTTCCGGTCCCCAGGTCATGAAAAGGATCTGCTGTTGCTTCGGACTTAGACGCGTTGTTTCGTGTACGTAATGTGCGGCTTTTAATTCATCGAAGAGCTGTTTGTCGAGTTCTATTTCGTTTCTCATTCTTTTGCTGGCTGTGTCAGCGTTAGAATATTCGGGAAAATACTCCTGCGCTACGGCAGAGAAGGTTTTAAAACCATTGATAACCCATTCTCGTTCTTCCATTTCTTCTTCGTTTTCGTTTGGATTCTCCATTTGTGTAAAATTAAATTGTTTATTAATGCAACACTTCATGTGTTGACTTTGCAAAGTTAATGAAAATATATTTGTTATGATAAAATAATTAATTTATTTTGTTCTATTATTTGATCTATGTAATAAAATATTGTATTTGGTAAACTCCTTTTGTAAGCGTAGCTTTTTGTATCATAAAATTTAACTTGTTTTGTATTGATATATTTGCTAAACTTTTTTTCTTCTATACGCGTCTCAAATTAAATCGTATATTTGCGAAAAGAATCAAGATTGGGAATTATGAACGAAAACGTCTTAGCTAAACTGAAGATACTTGCGGAATCTGCCAAGTACGATGTTTCCTGTTCTTCCAGTGGTACGGTGCGCTCCAATAAGCCGGGTACGCTGGGAAACACTGTCGGAGGATGGGGGATCTGCCACAGCTTTGCCGAGGACGGGCGGTGTATCTCGCTATTGAAAATCATGCTTACCAATTATTGTATCTACGACTGTGCCTACTGTATCAACCGGCGTAGCAACGATCTTCCCCGCGCCACATTTTCCGTTTCGGAATTGGTGGAACTGACAATGGAATTCTATCGTCGTAACTACATTGAGGGGTTGTTTCTTAGTTCCGGAGTGGTCCGCAATCCGGACTATACGATGGAGAGACTGGTGCGTGTAGCCAAAGATTTGCGGCAAGTGTACCGGTTTAACGGTTATATTCATCTCAAGAGTATTCCCGGTGCCAGTCGTGAATTGGTGAATGAGGCCGGACTGTATGCCGACCGTTTGAGTGTCAACGTCGAAATTCCCAAAGAAGAAAACCTGAAACTCCTTGCACCGGAGAAAGATCATAAAAGTGTATTTGCTCCGATGAAATACATTCAGCAAGGTGTGTTGGAGAGTAAGGAAGAACGGCAGAAGTTTCGCCATGCACCCCGTTTCGCGCCTGCGGGACAAAGTACCCAGGTGATTGTGGGCGCTACCTCCGAGTCGGATAAAGATATTCTTTTCCTTTCGTCGGCTCTTTACGGACGGCCTACCATGAAGCGTGTCTACTATTCGGGCTACGTTTCTGTGAATACATACGATAAACGTCTTCCGGCATTGAAGCAACCGCCTTTGGTACGTGAAAACCGGCTCTATCAGGCTGACTGGTTATTGCGTTTTTACCAATTCAAGGTGGACGAAATTGTGGATGATGCCTATCCGGATCTCGACCTCGAGATAGACCCGAAACTCTCGTGGGCTTTGCGCCATCCCGAACAGTTTCCTGTCGACATCAACAAAGCGGACTACGAAATGTTGCTCCGTGTGCCGGGAGTGGGAGTGAAGTCGGCGAAGCTGATTGTCGCCTCCCGCCGTTTTTCGCGACTGGGTTTTTATGAACTGAAGAAGATAGGAGTGGTGATGAAGAAGGCGCAATATTTCATCACCTGCAAAGAGCTGCCTCTCCAAATGCTGACTGTGAACGAACTTTCGCCGCAACGGGTACGTAGCTTATTGCTCCCGAAACCAAAAAAGAAAGTGGATGAACGACAATTACGATTTGATTTCTGATTTCTGATTTATGAATTCTGATTAAACGAATTACTAAGTATGTTAATTAGCTTATATAATAATTTAGGTACGGATTACACGGTTTTTAGTGCTGTCATTGCTGCAAAGAATCCGCATTAATCCCTGTAATCCGTGCCTAAAAATAAATCATAACCCGGAAATCATAACCCATAAATCATAAATCATAAATCATAATTCATAACCCGGAAATCATAAATCATAAATCATAAATCTTGAAAGTTTTCGTTTACGATAAAAGCTTTGATGGTCTGCTGACTGCCGTGTTCGACGCCTATTTTCGCAAGACCTTTCCCGATGATTTGTTGTCGGAAGGAGATGCTTTGCCCTTATTTTATGATGAGTTGCATACCGTAGTCACCGATGAAGAGAAGGCAGGACGTGTGTGGCGGGGATTGCAGAAGAAAGTCTCTGTTTCCGCTTTGGGCTGCCTCACACAAAGTTGGCTGTCGGAGCTTCCGGAGGTAGGGATGCTCATTTTTCGTTATATCCGTAAAGCGATCGACTCACCCCGTTCCATCGAAACCAATTTTGGCGATCCGGACGTTTTGCGATTGGCGCAAATATGGAAGAAAGTGGATGGCGAACGTGTGCACCTGATGCAGTTTGTCCGTTTTCAGAAAGCTGCGGATGGTACATTCTTTGCGGCTTTCGAACCGCAGTATAATGCGCTTCCTCTTACCGTTCACCATTTCAAAGACCGTTTTGCCGATCAGAAGTGGATTATCTATGACATGAAACGCCGTTATGGTTTTTATTATGACTTGCAGGAGGTGACAACCATCTCGTTTGATGATGACAGCCGTGAATCCCATCTGATTACGGGGATGCTGGATGAAAGTCTGATGGACAAGGATGAGAAACTTTTCCAACAACTCTGGAAAACTTATTTCAAGGCCATTTGTATCAAAGAACGTATGAATCCGAGAAAGCACAGGCAGGATATGCCTGTACGTTATTGGAAGTATCTGACGGAAAAGCAGAAATAGAGTTCCATCTCTTTATATTTTAGAATTAAAATACTCCTCCTTGTCTCTTCTGCTTTTCTTTTCTCTATTGTCTTTTTGTAAAGGGACTTATTCAATCCGCTGCACTGTTACCTCCGGAAACTCCTGTATCAATGAAAGCAGATGGCCTTCATCGTTATTTCGTTTCGACTTGATGACCATGCTCACCTGATAAAACTCTGCTTCACCCTTATGCAACGTTTCCATCTCGTAAGAGACTATCAGGTAGTCTTTAGAGTTGAATCTGTCCGCTATCTGTTTCAGAGTGTCTTTGTTGGAAGTAGAGAAAGAAACCATCGAGCTTTTCATTCCGATGCTTTTAAACAGGTAACTAAGTAATTCCAGTCCGATGAGGGTCAATACCATGGCAGCAATGCCGATGGTGTACATTCCTGCGCCTACTGCCAGTCCGATACCGGCAGTTGCCCAGATTCCTGCTGCGGTAGTCAGTCCGCGTACAATCTGCTTTTGGAAGATGATGGTTCCCGCACCGATAAATCCGATACCACTGACGACTTGTGCCGCCACACGACTGGGGTCGAGCGTGACACTGCTTTCTTTTATAATCTCCTGAAATCCGTATTGGGAAACAATCATAATCAGGGCACTGCCTAGTGATACGAGGAAATGAGTACGGTATCCGGCTTCTTTGGCACGGTATTCACGGTCCAGTCCGATGATCGCCCCCAGTATGCCGGCGACCAATAAACGAATGACGAAATCTATGTTCAACATCATGTGTTCAATCTCCTTTCTGTTTTTTTATTGTTTGTGGAAAAATACTTGGAACTATAAATATACAATTATTTCTCTTTTATGGATCAATCATTTAGTAATATTTGAACGTATTCGATCTATTTTATCGTATATTCGCAGACTCAAATGAATGTTTAACCCTGTGATTGAGTGAATAATGAAGAAAAGATTTTTTTATATAATCAGCTTTCTGCTGATCTTTTGCATCGAGGTATTGATAGCTTTGTATGTGCGTGACAATTTCATACGTCCTTATGTCGGAGATATGCTGGTGGTAGTGCTGGTGTATAGTTTTGTGAGGATATTTCTCCCGACAGGAATTCCGCGGATGCCGTTTTATGTCTTTCTTTTTGCCTGTTTTGTGGAAGTGCTGCAATACTTCCGGTTGGTGGAAACATTGGGGATCACGAACCGTGCAGCCAGAATCATTCTGGGCTCTACGTTCGATTGGGCGGACATAGCTTGTTATGCGGTGGGCTGTGTGTTTATTGTTTTATTCGAGCGTATTGGCAAGAACTCATAGCAATGAGGCGCACATTTTTCGTATTTCGTTTAATCGGTTTGAAAGTGCTTTCTTTTCACGTGCCAGAGCCATATTATATCGTGCTTGCATATTGATGAGTAGTTCCGGATTAATGTTTAGAGCGGCTTCTATCATTAATGCAAAATCACTGGTAATAGGTCTTTTCCCATTTAAAATCTCATTAAGCATTGTATAGGGAACTCCCAGAATTTCCGAGAATTTCTTTTGAGAGATTCTGCGACATTCCAATTCTTCTTTCAATATATCACCTGGGTGTGTTGGTAATCTTTTTATTGTATCCATAATTTAATCTTTTTATTGATAATGATTGGTTATATCTGTCACTATGCAAATGGTTAATATGATTTCTGTACCTTCAGTGCGAGTTTTAAATTCCAGTCGATAGTGATAGTCTATGCGAATGGAAAAGTAGTCCGCACGGCCTTGAAGAGCTTCGAAGTTCAGAGAGTTGAAGACAAATAAATCTTCTATTCGGGTAGCGGCGATTAATGTGTCGATACGCTTCTGGTATTTTTTTATAATAGCCGCATCAAACCGATATTTTTTGCTTTTACACTTGCCATTCTCATATAACTCTTTTAGATACTCTTTCTCATATTCTATAATCATATTCCGTTTGTTTCTGCAAATATAGCATTTAATTTGTGATTCACGAAAATAGTGAATACCTTTTTCGTGTTAAATAAAGAATAGATATTGTTTAGTCATTATTCAATTTATGTCCGCAATATTTGCAAAACTCGGCATTGTCTTCGTGTCCGGAGCGATGGCAGTTGGGACATTCTTTGTCTCTTCTGCGTTTGTAGTCTTTCATCATGGAGGCGGATACGATCCCTGTCGGTACGGCAATGATTGTGTAACCGATTAGCATGACACAGGCGGAAAGGAACTTCCCAAGACCGGTGACGGGGGTGATGTCTCCATAGCCTACGGTAGTCATGGTGACGATAGCCCAGTAAATGCTGTTCGGGATGTTGTTGAACTGTGAGTTGGGTTGTGTTCCTTCAATCATATACATCAGCGTGCCGATGGAAGTCACCAGGATGACGACAAATAAGAAGAATACCGCAATCTTCTTGCTGCTTTCGCGTAAGGCGGTGAGCAGTCGTTCGCCCTCATTCAGAAAGTTGAAGAGCTTGAAGACACGGAATACCCGTATCAGGCGGAAAGCACGGATGATGAGCAGATAGCGTGCACCGGGGAAGAGCAGGCCGATGTAGAGCGGAAGGGTGGCTAGCAAGTCTACGATTCCGAAGAAGCTGAATATGTATTTCCGGGGACGGGGCGAGCAGTAGATTCTCGTTAGGTACTCGAAAGTGAAGAAAGCGGTGAAAAGGTACTCCATAATGACGAACGGAGTCGTCAGAAAGCTGGGAAGTCCTTTCAGGCTTTCGATGATGACAAGCAGTACGCTGACTAGAATACAGCCAATAAGAATCACGTCAAACAGTTTCCCGGCGGGAGTGTCCGATTCGAAGATGATGACGTACAACTTTCGTTTCAGTTTTTCGTCATGTAAAAAACGATGGATTCTTTCTTTCAGTTTCATACTAACAGTTCATACTAAATGCTATTTGGACGTTCCTCCGGCATCTTCTTGTAGAAAGAGGTTGTTTGGCTGTGGATGGGCAGTACAAACTCCGTTTTCCACTATGAGAAGAGGTTGGGGGGAGAGGATTTTCACTCAATGACCCATTGTTTATTATAGGCCTCTGTTTTTTTCGGATCGTAATACATACCTTCTTGTGTGGGAATATAGAGGGTGTATGTCTTTCCGGTCTTGTTCCTTAATGAGGTGTCGCGCAGCCAGGGGTTGGCATCACGGAGTTGTGCGTATGTGATACCTTGTGATTTGGCATAATCATTCAAATCATTGATGCTAGTGGAGACGGTCACCTTTTTGTAGGGAATGGGCGGATACAGATGTTCCCGCTTCAACAGAAACCCGTAACGTTGCGGGTTGTTGAATATCTCTTTGGCTGCCAATATGCGGAACATATAGCGGGAAGTTTCTTCTACCAGCCATAAGTCCATGGCATGACTTGCCAGTTGTTTGTCGAGTTGGGAGGAGATACGTCCCTGTCCGGCATTGTAGGCGGCGGAGACAGCCATCCAGTCTCCATATTTGGCATACGCTTGTTTGAAATATTTGCAGGCGGCTACGGTTGCTTTTTCAATGTGGTAGCGTTCGTCTACGTTGTCGTTCACTTCCAGTCCGAATTCCCGTCCGGTGGCGGGCATAAACTGCCACAGTCCTGCTGCTCCTGCCGGAGAGCGGGCGATGTTGTTCAGGTTACTTTCGATTACCATCAGGTATTTGAAGTCGTCGGGGATGCCGTTGGCTTTCAGTATCGGTTCTATGATGGGGAAGTATCGGTTGGCACGTTTTATCAGTAGCATGGTGGTGGAATGCATATAGGTGAAAGCCATCATCTCACGATCCATCCGTTCGCGGCGGTCATAGCGGCGGAGGTCAATGGTTTCTCCGTCAAAAGTAACCTGGGCGGGAACGGTGGGCGAGGTGACGCAATAAGGAACTTCCGATTTGGCGGAATGTTGTTCGGTCACCTGGCTGCTGCCTGTCAATACA
Organism: Bacteroides sp. MSK.20.12; assembly: GCF_019052435.1. Lineage (NCBI taxonomy): Bacteria > Pseudomonadati > Bacteroidota > Bacteroidia > Bacteroidales > Bacteroidaceae > Bacteroides > Bacteroides sp. MSK.20.12. Next base: position 15,784 of record NZ_JAHQVH010000040.1, read on the forward strand.
GGAATGGATGCGCCGATGCAAAATACTAATATGAGCGTAAGAATATAGTTGATTTTAGTTTGTTTCTTCATTTATTTATTTCATTATTTCAGTTAATACCATTCAGTTTCTTGTTCAGACTTTGTCGGACTGTTCACATACTTGCCATTCTCTCCAAACAGATCGCTTTCTGTATTCCGTCCGCCCTGTTTGTAGATGCCGTTCATCGTCTCCTTTATTTGATAGAACAAATTTTCTCTCTCTTTGTCAGTCTGTTCAGAGATTTTTTTTCTTTCAGTATTAAAGTCTGCCTTGCAAAGATAGCCCCATTTTGTTTTTTTCAAAGAACTTTTCTTGCATTTTATACGTTTTTCTAGTAGAGTTAAAATAAATAATGAATCAAGATGAATATAGCAATGACCGGAGCTACCGGATATATAGGTAAACATCTTTCCAATTATCTCACAGAAAAGGGCGGACACCGGATTATTCCCTTGGGAAGATCGATGTTCCGCGAAGGTATGTCCGGACATTTGATTCAGACATTGACGCATTGCGACGTAATCATCAACCTGGCTGGCGCACCCATCAATAAGCGTTGGACACCGGAGTACAAACAGGAATTGTTCAACAGCCGCATTGTGGTGACGCACCGTATTATCCGTGCGTTAAATGCCGTCAAGACAAAACCGAAACTGATGATTTCAGCTTCCGCCGTGGGCTATTATCCTCCGGAAGTGGAAGCGGACGAATATACCCGTACCCGCGGCGACGGTTTTCTTTCCGATCTCTGTTATGCATGGGAGAAAGAAGCCAAACACTGTCCCCAACCTACCCGGCTCGTCATTACACGCTTTGGCGTAGTGCTTTCTCCGGATGGGGGAGCGATGCAGCAGATGCTTCGTCCTTTGCAAGCCACGAAGGTAGCTACCGCCATCGGTCCCGGCACCCAGTCTTTCCCGTGGATAGCCATGCACGACCTTTGCCGTGCTATGGAGTTTTTGATCGCCCACGAAGAAACGCGAGGTGTGTATAATCTGGTCGCTCCGCAACAGATTTCGCAATATTCTTTTACCCGTGAGATGGGGAGGGCTTATCAGGCATGGACAACGATTATTGCTCCGCAGCGGGCTTTCCGTATATTTTACGGTGAAGCGGCCTCTTTCCTTACAGCCGGTCAGAAAGTCCGCCCGACACGTCTGACGGAAGCCGGGTTCCGTTTTTCCATCCCTACTGTCGAACGTCTTTTTAAAGGTACGGATCACACCACGGTCTCCTCTCTCGACCTGAACCGATATATGGGACTTTGGTACGAAATAGCCCGCTACGAGAACCGTTTTGAACACGGGCTGGTAGATGTCACGGCCACTTACACGCTTCGTCCCGACGGTACGATTCGTGTGGAGAACCGGGGATGCAAGCGCAATTCTCCTTATGATATCTGCAAGACTGCCAACGGACACGCCAAGATACCCGATCCCGCGCAACCGGGTAAACTGAAAGTCTCTTTCTTCCTTAATTTCTACTCTGATTATTACATATTGGAGCTGGATGAAGAGAATTACAACTATGCCCTTGTAGGCAGCAGCACCGATAAATATCTCTGGATACTAAGCCGCGCGCCGCAACTGCCCGAGGAAATCAAAAAGAAACTCGTCACCGCTGCCGAACGCCGCGGTTACGATACCAACCGGTTGCAATGGATAGAACAATTTTGATTATAAATATGCTTCATAATTAGTTTATATAATAAATCTAGGCACGAATTACGCTGATGAACACTGTTGCTTTATCCATGCGTCATTTTGAAAAAAAACGTAAAATCCGTGCCTGATAATAGATAATTATTAGGCAAGAGTACTTAAAACAATAATGAACTTTAAAACAACATAGATTATGGATTACGAAATTATTCATCAGCCCGAACAGCATTTGTTTAAGACAGAAGTAGACGGTCGTACCGCCTTTGTACAATATCGCCTCTTAGGTGATTCTCTCGACATCATTCATACCATCGTGCCCCGCCCGATAGAAGGCCGCGGAATAGCCGCTGCATTGGTAAAAGCTGCTTATGCCTATGCAGTAGCCAACGGAATGAAACCGAAAGCCACCTGCTCTTATGCGGTGAAATGGCTGGAACGCCATCCGGAGTTAGGTTAAACCATTGTCCGGATGGCGTCAACAGAATTGTTTGTGTTTATTGATATTTGGTAGAAAAAAGTCCTAATAGTTGGCTTTTGTTTAATGGTTTGGTGAGGAATGCGTTGCAGCCTGCTTCCATGGCACTCGTTCTGTCAGAATCAAATGCGTAAGCTGTCAGGGCGATAATCGGGACTTTTGTATCGAATTCCCTGATTTTTCGTACCGCTTCGAGTCCCCCCATAATCGGCATCTTCATATCCATAAGAATGATGTCGTACTTTTCATTGCGTAACTTCTCAAGTGCTTCCACTCCATTTTTTACCCGTGTGAGGTTGTATTTGAAGAGAATGTGCTGCACTAACGAAAAGTTACTGTCATTATCTTCGGCAATCAGTACTTTGAAATCTTTCTTGTTGATCTCGCTCAATGAAGGTATTTGCTGGACGAGGACCGGTGTTGCAGGTGCATTTTCAATTTCTTGTATTTCCTCCTTTTCCTGTGTATCTATTTTACAGGGAACCCATGCCCAGAAAGTGGAACCGATACCGGGATTGGAAGTAAAGCCTATTTCTCCTCCTGCGCCCTCTATGATTGCTCTCGAAATGGCTAGTCCGAGTCCTGTGCCTTGTGCAAATTCGTTGAGCTTCTGGAAACGACCGAATACTCTATCCTGCAATTCCACCGGGATACCGACACCCGAATCCTGTACGTAGAACCGCACTCCTTCGTTTTCTATACTATATCCCATTTTGATAAATCCCGCATGGGTACATTTCACCGCATTGGTAAGGAAATTCATCCATACCTGTTTCAGACGGTTGACATCGAGAAATATCCAGCAATCCGAACAAGGATTGTCAACAAAGAGTTTCACGTCGGGATTAGTCATTTTCTGTTGAATCATCATATACAGCTCGTTGCAGACTCTTGACAGATTGAATTTCTCCCTCTTACGTTCGAGGATTCCCGATTCTATTTTGGAGAGATCGAGAATATCATTAATGAGCCGCAGCAACAATTCATTGTTCGATTCGATGATATTCATGTATTCTTCTTTTTCGGCCGGATCATCGCAATGCACCATCAGACCGGAGAAGCCTACAATGGCGTTCAGAGGCGTACGTATTTCATGGCTCATATTGGCGAGGAAGGCTGATTTGAGGCGGTCGGAAAGTTCTGCTTTTTCTTTCATCTCTTTCAGTTCCTGCGCCATCTTTTCCCATTTCGTGTTGTTGAACTTGATACCGGTATAGCGGGTGACGTTTCCTTTTTTATCTCTTTCCACGGGGATTCCCGTTACAATCAGAGTTTGCCATTCATTCTCCCATTTACTTTTGGAACGGTACTGGAAACTGAATTCCTTGTCCGTTCGCTGAATCATATATTCGATATATTTGCAAACACAGTCCACATCTTCCGGATGTGTAGCCTCCATGTAATCGTTCGGAGTGATGGTTCTTTCCGGATGATAGTCGTTGACGGGATCGTTGAAGGCTTTGAACTGTCTGGTCGTGACGTCAAAATCCCAGTACGACATTCCGACAGTCTTGAAAGTAAGCTCCATTTTGTAGTTTCTTTCTTTTACTTCCTCGTCCAGTTGGTGAAGTTTGGATATATTTTGGCGGAAACCGGTGAAGCGTATGTTGTTGCCATCTTCATCCTTCTCAAAAGGTACGCCCAGAATGTTGCAGTATTGCCATGAATCGTCGTATTTTGTTTGTATGCGACAGGTGAAATTGATGGTGACATCTTTTCCTGATAGCATGGATTGCATGGCATCATAGACGGCAGAACGGTCATCGGGATGGACGGCTTCTATATACTCTGCGATGGTGAGAGGTTTGTCGCTTGCGTAATCATTGATCGGATCGTGGTAGGACTCGAATTTCCGGGTACGCACATCGAAATCCCAGTGAATGATATTGCTCACTTGCATGGCAAGTTCGCGTTTGCTTATCAGTTCCTGCGTTTTCTTTACCATTTGTAGTCTTTCGGTGATGTCCAGTTGTGTTCCGATAATCAGTAATTTCCCCATGTGTTCGGAGGATAGGCGCATCCTGCTTTCATAGTGGCGATATTGCTTTTCGACTTCATCAAAGAAACGTAATGTGATTTGTCCGTTTTCGATTTCCTTATTTATTAGCTGTGAAAACACAAGGCGCAACTGTTCACAGTCCTGCGGATGCAATATATCAAAAAAATCGTCCAGTGTCATTTTTTCTTTCACAATGGACGTGCCATGTAATGAACTGAATGTTTTTTTGCGGACATCATATACCCAGGAAGACATATTGGCGGCCTCCATTGCCATTTCCAGATTTTTCTTGTTTTCTTCAGTCCGGAATTCTGTCTCTTTTACCGATGTTTTATCGTTGGAGAGCAGCACGTGTCCGATGATGTTTCCTGCTTTATTCCATAAAGAGATTACCTGGACTTCGAAGATCATGCTGTTCTTATTATGAGTCGTAAAGTACTCGTCTTCATTAATGCGATTGAAATCATACTCAAATTCCAGCATTATATTTTCTTCTCCGCTTTGTATTCTGGCTTTGAGCTGGTCGTCCATGTAAGGACTGGAAAACAGGTTGACTGTGCCTACTACTGCACTCCGGTCGTTAACTCCGTACATTTTCAATGCATGGTCATTGATGAAACGTAAAATGCCGTCCGTGTCATACATTTCTATGCTTATCGGCAGGCGGGCATATACACTTTCTGCAAACAGAAATTGCTCGTGTATCAATTCTGTTATTCCTTGTTCAAAGATTGTCTGGCCGTTATCACTGGAAAGAGTCTCCTTTTCATTCATTTTAATTGTTGTTTATTTTCGTCTGTATGGTTAAATGGAAAATTTAATAATAGAGTGTACATACATTACTTTTTGTCATAGTAGTATACTCCTTACCTACAAATGTAATAAAAACAATAGAGAAAAGGAAATAATGAACGAAAAAACTGAAATTGTGGATATTTTATGCTTTTCTCAAATTCATAGAAATATCTCTAGGTTACTATCATATCTCTTGAATTGCCGTATAATTGTGAGAAAAAGAAAGGAAATCTGTAATAGAATGTCTTTTATGAATAATGAACTCGTGATGGGTAATTTTAGAATTTTGACTTGAAAATAGATGATGTATATATGAAAGATAGAATCTGGGAGAATTTATTTGTAGTCGGAAAGGAACATGACGCTTCATTTTATTATATAAACTTTCAGAGATACGCTTTTCTCTGAAAGTCTATATTTATTACGTCTTATTTCCATCTCTTCAACTGTGGGAAGAACTCTTTCATCGTTTTACGTGCTTCTTCCACCGTGTATTTCACTTCCGAGTCTTTATTAAACTCATCGAGGTAATTCAGGTTGAGTTCGATCATTTCGTCCATCGTACACTCTTTCGTGAAATGTCCGTCCGCATAGCAATAGTGGCAATAATCCTGATTCTTGCTACCGTCTGCTTCTTTTCCAAAAGTTGAGTCGTCTATCGGCATACCGCAACTCTGACAAATTTTTTGTTCCATCTTTTTTTGTTAGATTATAAGTTTATGTTACAGGACAAATATAGGTAGAATTATTGGAATAGGAGTTATCTGATCTTGCTAATTACCTGTTCATTTCCCGGCTTGTTCACTTTTGGGGTTAATTTGTTTTTACCGGCAGGCGTTTCCACATCCAGCGGGGAATCATTTTCCAGAAAAACACCAGAATCCGGTAACGCCAGTCGATTACTGCTACCCGTTGTTTGCGCTTCAGCGACCAGGAGATGTGACGGCCCACTTCGGCGGCATCCATCAGCAGTGGATAATGCTTTCCGTCATTCAGTAAATCGGTGGCTACAAATCCGGGACGAATATCGGTAAAACGGATATGTAGCTTTTGCAGGTGTGACAGTTGTTCGAGCGCATCAATATAAGTGTTTTGAAAACGTTTGGTGGCAGAATAGGCAGGAGCAACTCCGAGCCCTTTCGTTCCGGCAATGGAACTGATAACGGCCAGGTGTCCGCCTCCGTTTTTCTTAAAGTACATGAATGCAGTGTCTACCATTCGGATAAAGCCTTCTACATTGGTGTGTGCTGTGTTCAATTCTACTTCCATGTTCAGGTCCATATTCTGGAAACCGATGCCGGAACTAAGAAGAAACAAATCCATGCCGCCTAGTTTGTCGATGAGCAGATTCAGCTTTTCGCTTGCATCCTCTTGGGTTACGTCTAATGCTTGGATTTGAATTTGATCCGGTGCTGCCCGTTGCAGGTTTTCGAGAGAAGATTGCCGTCTGCCGGCTACTCCGATTTTCCAGCCTTCCAGTAACAGGCATTTTGCAACTTCTTGTCCGATACCGGAGGTGGCCCCTATGATAATGGCTTTTTTCATCACTGATTTTTTTTTAGTAAGTTATAGGTTCAATAAATGTCGTATGGTTTGCCAGGGTGCATAGAACAACATTCTCGGTCCGGAAAAACGCATTACCTGTCGCATTCGTTCGCGCAGGACAGGCTTGTAACAATGTACCGTGCACTCTTTGCATGCACCCTTTTTCTCTCCAAACGGACAACGGTCGAGACGGGCATGCGCATAGCGAAGCAGCTCTTCACAGTCGGTACAAAGAATCTTGTTTTTTTCTTTTTTCCGACAATAGAGGCGGATCATTAACTCTACTGTTTTCTTTTCGTGTGCGATGCGTGATACCTTCATCTCTTTCTTCTTTACACTTTGGTTTGACAAAGATAGCGAAGATTATGCAGAATCACAGGCGTATTTTGTTAAAATGTATCTTTCTGGTGGGTATTTTCTTTTCTGATGGTAAATCATGAACAGGTTTTTTGAAACATCTTCTGAAGAGCTTGTGGATGACGGAAACAATCTGTATCTTTGCGGCATGAAAAAGTTATTATGTCCGCAATGCAAGATTGCAGCCATGTATGTGAAGAATGAACAGGGTGAAAGGCTGCTGGTTTATGTGCTCGAAAATGGTGAAGTCGTTCCCAAATATCCGGAAGATTCGATGGAAGGGTTCGACCTGACAGAGGTTTTCTGCCTGGGTTGTTCGTGGCATGGTTCGCCTAAACGACTTGTTAAGTGATTAACTGTTTAATGAGTTAGTGATTAATGATTAACGTACTATGCAATATTGAATTGCAGCACATATACCGCATGGCATTAATCACTAAACCGTTAATCACAATTTTTTGATTTATGTCAACTAAAAGAGGGACGGGAAACAAGGATTAATTCGTTGAATATTCCGTATCTTTGCGCCCAATTTTAGAACATAGACGTATGGCAACTTCTAAAGAAATGACGGCAGGGCCGGCATTACCTCTCATTTTAAAGTTTACACTGCCGCTTTTACTCGGCAATCTGTTGCAACAAACGTATTCGCTTGTTGATGCTGCAATTGTAGGAAAGTTCTTGGGAATAAACGCGTTAGCTTCTGTTGGAGCCAGCACGTCAGTGGTATTTCTCATTCTCGGGTTCTGCAATGGATGTTGCGGAGGGTTCGGAATACCCGTTGCGCAGAAGTTTGGGGCGCGGGATTACAGTACGATGCGCAGTTATGTGGCTGTCAGTCTGAAACTGGCTGCGGGAATGTCGGTGGTAATTGCACTTCTCACCTGTATTTTATGTGAGGATATTCTTCGGATCATGCGTACACCGGAGAATATTTTTGAAGGGGCTTATGCTTATCTGCTTGTCACTTTTATCGGTGTGCCATGTACGTTCTTTTACAATCTTCTTTCGAGCATTATCCGTGCGTTGGGAGACAGTAAGACGCCTTTCTGGTTTCTGTTGTTTGCGGCTGTTCTGAATATCATTCTCGACTTGTTCTGTATTCTGGTACTTGACTGGGGAGTGGCGGGAGCTGCTATTGCTACTGTCTTTTCGCAAGGATTGTCGGCTGTTCTCTGCTACATTTATATGTACCGGAAGTTTGAAATATTGCAGGGTACTCCGAAAGAACGCCGGTTCCAGTCGAAACTGGCTAAGACGCTGCTCTACATCGGTGTGCCTATGGGATTGCAGTTTTCTATCACGGCTATCGGCAGCATCATGCTTCAGAGTGCGAATAATGCCTTGGGAACGGCGTGTGTGGCAGCCTTTACGTCTGCTATGCGCATCAAGATGTTCTTTATCTGTACGTTCGAGAGTTTGGGCATTGCGATGGCTACATATAGCGGACAGAATTACGGAGCGGGTAAACCGGAACGTATTTGGTTGGGAATCAAGGCTAGTGCTCTGATGATGATTATTTATGCGGCCTTCACGTTCCTTCTTCTGATGGTAGGGGCTAAATATTTCGCGTTGATCTTCGTAGACCCGTCGGAAACGGAAATTCTGCTGGATACGGAGTTGTTCCTGCATGTCTCCTGTATGTTCTTCCCGATGCTTGGTTTGTTGTGCATCTTGCGTTATACCATTCAGGGAGTAGGCTTTACCAATCTTGCCATGTTCTCCGGAGTGGCGGAGATGATTGCTCGTATTCTTGTCAGTCTCTATGCCGTACCGGTATTCGGTTTTATTGCTGTCTGCTACGGTGATCCGATGGCTTGGATAGCGGCAGACTTATTCCTCGTGCCGGCCTTTATCTACGTTTATCGCAGATTGAAGAAGCAGGTATTTACGAATAGTCAGGTTACGCAAACGGTGGCATGATTGCCGGTTGGTGGTTTGCGTAACCCGACTTGCAGTTTGCATAACCCGGTTTGTGGCTTGCGTAACCTGGTTTGCTTTGATTTTATTTCGGATATTTTAATCTTGTACAGGGTATAGCGGGTTTCCGCTTTCGTCTACCTCTGTCCATTCTTTCACACTGACATTGGCGAATGAGATGGAGTTTTCATTGATAACTGCCCGGAAAAGGTATGAATTTCCGGCTGACAGGAGGTTGTTGGGTGGAGTGAGCGGAGTGGTGTAGGTACGTGAAAAGCTTTCTCCGTTTACCATCAGCTCCAGTGTCAAGGTCATGGGAGAGGAGCTCTTTACGGGTAGCATGATATATTGTACGGTGAAGTCGTTGATTCCCATATCGGCTGCTTTGTCATAGCTGACTTCCGAAGTGATGATACCTGTTGACAAGTCCATGATTGCGCCCGGTTTCGGCGGGGTGATGGTAGCGGAAAGTATCTTGTTTAAAGTGATATTTTCTCCTCCGGCGATCGCTACAACTACTTGCGTGGCTGCGTGTTGGTAGGTTATGGGGATGTTTACCTGTGAACTGGCGATGTCCTGATGAACCGCGTGCCACCAAAGATAATCTACTCCGTTGGATAAAGGTTCGGATAGTCCGTTGGTGAAAGTGGGCGCCGGGCTGGTGGAATTGCATGATACGGCATAAAAGCTATAGATAGCATTGCTCAAATACATTTTATATCCTAGATTTCCTGTCAGTACACCGGGGGAGGAGGTGACATAGTTGCCTTGAGCAACGGGAGCGCCTGTGATATTGTTCGATGTGTTGGCTATATAGGCACACAGCCAGCTTTGAAGTCCTTTTCCCATAGGAGACATGGCTCGTGTGATGTTTCGTCCCTCTACGGAAGCACTGAAAGTAACCAGCGCATTCTCTTTGGCCGGATTGCCGTTGTTGTCATCATTGCCGGAGCCGGATGAACCTCCGTTGTTTTCTTCGTCAGGATAGTTGATGTAGATATTGTTTTTGGAGCAGGCTCCCAGTAGCAGCATTGCTAAAGCAGATACGGCTAAATACTTTGTAATGCGGAATTTGATGTCCATAGTCAGGTTCTTTTTGAAAATTAGTAATTACCCCTATATACATTTCAAAAAGAATTTGGTTCATGGCTTAATCATATTTTTATGGAAATCGGCCTCTTTCTGTATGCAGAGAATGTCTCCGTATATGGGATGGCGGAACTCTATATATTCAGCATGGAGGTATAGTCTGTCTGCTTTCTTTCCGTAGAGTTCGTCTCCAAGTATGGGGCATCCCAAGCCTTCCGGATGGGCGGCGTGTACCCGTAACTGATGTGTGCGTCCGGTCAATGGATAGAAGATAATCCGGGTGTATTTTCTTGACTCATTGATACTACTTTCTGATTCATTAATCCTGTTTGATTCGTTGAAAGTGTTTTCAGATTCACTGGTAATTCTTTCAGACTCACTGATGATCTGATATTCTGTAATCGCTTCTTTCCCGTGTTCGCTACTAACCATTTGCCGAGGGCGGTCGAGAGGATTCAGACAAAGAGGGAGTTCGATTCTTCCTGTTCTTCCTGTTCTTCCCGTTCTTTCTGTTCTTTCTGTTCTTTCTGTTCTTTCTGTTCTTTTTGTCTTTTTGTCTTTTTCTACTTTTTCTGTCCTTTCTGGTCTTAGTTCTGTATTTTCTAGTGCTAAATCAGTTCTTTCTACTTTTGCTGTTTTTTTCGTTGATACAGTTTCCTCTGCTATTAATGTTGTTTCCTCTGCTATTGGTTTTGTTTCCTTCTCCTTCTCCTTCTCCTTCTCCTTCTCTGTCTGCACTATCACCCCATCCAACACCGCCACATAGCGTTTCTTAATATTTCTGTTTGCAAATTGTGCCTGTAAATCCTGATGTACCTCTTTTGTTTTGGCAACGAGCAATAATCCTGAAGTAGCCATATCGAGCCGGTGTACAATCATGGGGCCGGTAGCTTCGGGATACTTCTTCTTCAAACGATGATAGACTGAATCTCTGTCCTCTGCTTTTCCCGGAACGGACAACATCCCTGCCGGTTTATTGACTACCAGTAACCATTCATCTTCAAACACGATTTCCAGTTCTTCCTCTTCATGAACAGGATTCAGCAGTGGATTTTCGTCTACCTCCAATCCTTGCAACATGTGTTGCAGGATCGGTTCGCACTTTCCTTTGCAGGAAGGATAATAATATCCGTGATGCCGGATTTCGTTTTTAGGAGAGTCGCCCCACCAGAATTCAGCCATAGCCAATGGCTTTAATTGATGAAGATACGCATATTGCAATAACTTAGGCAAAGCACATTCACCCGCACCGGCAGGAGGAACTTTCTGAACCGTTTGCTCAAAAATAGTATATAAGTCTTTCACCTCTCCTTGGGCGTTTAGCATCCGGAACTGCTCGAATAATTTTCTTTGTAAAGCTGCCGAACGTTCTTTTCGTTCGGTTTTCAATCGCTCTATTTCAATATCGAAGTGCCTGACTTCCGTTTCGAGCTCTTCCAATCGTTTCTTCCATTCCTTTTCCAGTCGTTTGTATTCCGCCTTTTGGTATTGGCTTTCCCGAATCAGGGAGGCTTGTTCTTCTTCGGAAAGCTCCGGAGATGACTGGCGGCGAATCTCTCTCGCCTCCTTTGCCATTTTAAGCTCCGCTTTTGCTTGATTCAAAACAGCTTTAGCCTGTTCCGTTTCTATCTTCCATTTCTCTTTTGAATCGAGATAAGAACTACTGTTTTCCAATTCACGAATACGGATATTAATGGCAGAAATCTGTTCTTCTTCGATTTTGAAGAATCCCTCTGGTTGTAATAGGTCATAAACAGGAGGAACGAAATAAGGATGCAGATTCTTTCCGGCCAGATTGCCGGAGAAAGCTGCAAGATAACCAATCTGATTTTCTTCGTTGTTTGTTATTCCGTTGTCCGTTTGCACAATCAACACTCCAAACATCTTTCCGGAAGCCAATTCCTCTTGCCATTCTTTCCGGCTTGCAATATATTCTTTCACTTCTTCCGCAGCCAACACACACAATGGATGAGGGGTATAATGGAAAGGATAAGTGAATTTCTCCGGCAACGCAAGGTGAGAAACGGGTTTCTTGAAAAAATGTATCATCGGTTTATATATATGAATGAATGTGATTACCTTTGCAAAAGTAACGTAAATCCGCGAATTTTATTCTATATTTGTTTGAGAGTTTGAGTGAGATAATGTGGACGTTTGAATGAATTTGTATGGATAGGATAGAAGAAAAACCAAAATTTGCCTTTCTTGGTAACAGTCACATGGCTTTTTGGGCACTAGATATCTATTTCCCACAATGGGAATGTCTGAACTATGGTGCTCCCGGTGAAGGGCTGGCCTATGTGGAGTCCTTTGCGGTGGACACTTCCGATTGCCAGGTTGTCGTTCAATTCGGAACCAATGATATTTATCAGTTGAACGATGAAAATATAGATGAATATGTAGAGCGTTATGTAAAAGCGGTTCTTGCCGTCCCTTCACTGAAAACATATCTTTTCTGTATTTTTCCGCGTAATGATTATGATGACTACAGTACGGCTGTGAATAAATTTATCCAGATCCTTAACCGGAAGATACACGAAAAATTGCAGGGAACAGATATTGTCTATCTGGACGTATTCAATCGTTTATTGCAGGATGGCAGGCTGAATCCGGAGTTGACTCTCGACGATTTACATTTGAATGGTAAGGGGTACAGTATTCTGACAGAAGCACTGAAACAGGCTTCCGGTTTGTAAAACATACCTAAATACTTCATTCCTTGCTTTTATTTATAAATTTGGTGGCATATCAGTTTATTTTTCCTATTTTTGTCCCCAATTTAATAGTAAATAACCCCCATAAAAACGATAAGACTTATGGAAAAAGTAATTATCAATTCGTACGAAGAATTCGAAAAACTAGTAGGCCAACAGATAGGTGTTTCCGATTATGTGGAACTCTCGCAGGAACGTATCAATCTTTTTGCTGATGCAACGCTGGATCATCAATGGATTCATGTAGATACGGAACGTGCTAAAGTAGACAGCCCTTATCATAGCACGATTGCTCACGGCTACCTGACATTATCTATGCTTCCTTATTTGTGGAATCAGATTATCCAGGTAAATAACCTGAAAATGATGATTAACTACGGTATGGACAAAATGAAATTCGGTCAGGCTGTATTGTCAGGACAGAGTATCCGTCTAGTGACTACTTTGCACTCGCTGACTAATCTGCGTGGTGTGGCAAAAGCGGAAATCAAGTTTGCTATCGAAATAAAAGACCAACCAAAGAAGGCGCTGGAAGGAATTGCTGTGTTCCTTTATTATTTCAATTAATAATAAGCTGAAGAAATACAGATTCTATCTACTTGTGATAGTGACGGTATATGACAAGGATACCGTCACTATTTTTTTTCTGCATCAATCTCTTATATATCAGTCTTTTTTGTATCAATCTTCTCCACGCCAATCAGGGGGCTGACGTTGACTTATCATGAATACCTACAACGATTTTTATTTGAGTTGTCAGTAAGCATAAGTTTATGTACATTCCCGTTTACCCCTTTACTCCCATGAATCTGAACGGCTGTGCCGGTTTAAAGTCTTTGGTTGCATTTCCGTGATAAGTTTCACCATTGGCGATAGATAATTTGAGTACCGGAGCCCCTTCTGACAAGTCGATTTCCCGAAGATTTACCCAGAATGTATTGGGAGTCAGGCTCGATTCGAAGAAATAGAGCAGATTCTTACTATCCGATACCGTTCTCCATTGTGTGGTGGAAATTTCCGGAAATTCGGGAGTGGATATGCCATAAGGAACAGAAGTATTACGGATAACGCTGAATACGCTTGCTATGGCTATTCTCACATCATCTGTTTGGGGCAGGGCATTAATATAAAAACTGGCTCTTGCAAAACGGTCGGATGGACGGTTGGTTCCGGGCAGGAAGCTCAATCCTCCTATTGATTTCCAGTATTCGTTTAGTGCCAGTTGCTTGTTGTAGGTAGGGGAGTTGGTCATCACTTTGTACTCCTTGCTGTGGTAAACAGTCAGCTTTCCACCTGTATATTCGAATATCGCACAATCGCCCGTTGCGTCGGAAATAGATAAATGCAAGGTTGCCAGGCGGGAACCATCCGGCATCAGGTCCGATACCACTTGGAAAGTATTTTCATCAATGGCGGCCACGGCCTCGTCTACGGTGGCGAAGTTATCCAGCATATATTGCACCCATGCAGTAATGGCAAGTCCCGGTTTGCTTTGATCCCTGATCGGATATTCTGCTTCGGGCAACCATAATAGATTGGCAACCAAACCTTTCTCATTCATCCCGTCTGTGCTGGCAATCTCGAAAGCCGAAGTTACCACACTGCCATACTTGGACGTCCATTTCAGGGAGTTGGCTCCCGTTTCTCCATTTCTTTCCATACCTTTGGGAAATACCCAAAGATTACTGTGCATTTCTGTTTTCCAATCCATAGACCGGCCGGTTGCCACCATTCCATTCTTTCCCGAATAAACGACTCTTGTACACATAATTTTAATTTCTAGTTAAAGGTTTATTATAAGCTGCTTTTACAGGGAATCCAACGGATGCGAATTCATTCCGCAAAAACATATTCTCAAAACAATAACGTTCCATTTATGTTTTAGATAAGTATCAGATATTAATAAAGTATCAAAAAACAGGAATTATGTCATTAAGTAATCTTCTCATTATATTTTCGTCATCGTTTATGGCGCTTTTTCCGGTGATAAATCCTCTGGGAAACGGTTTTGTTGTCAATGGATTTTTTACAGATCTCGATCCTCAACAGCGGAAAGCGGCTATTCAGAAACTGACGTTCAATTTTATAATGATTGGCGTCGGGACGTTGGTGATAGGGCATCTGTTTCTATTGATTTTTGGTTTGGCTATTCCCGTTATTCAGTTGGGAGGCGGAATACTGATCTGTAAGACGGCAATGGAGTTGTTGGGCGATTCGGGTTCTACTGATAAAGGAGAGGCCAGCCAGAATGTGGATGGTTTCAGATGGAAGAATATAGAGCAGAAGATTTTTTATCCCATCACGTTTCCTATCAGCATCGGGCCGGGTAGCATATCGGTCATCTTTACTTTGATGGCGTCCGCCAGTGTCAAAGGCAAACTATTGCAAACCGGAATTAATTATTTGGTCATTGCGCTTGTCATTATTTGTATGGCGGCTATCTTCTATGTGTTTCTTTCGCAAGGACAGAGGTTCATTCAGAAATTGGGACCTGTGGGAAATCAAATCATTAATAAGCTCGTAGCCTTTTTTACTTTCTGTATCGGTATTCAGATTTCAGTGACGGGTATATCTCAAATATTCCATCTGAATATACTTTGATTGATAGGTATATTCTTATTTGACAGCTAAATACGTATTTGTACTTATTGAAATGAAAGTGATAAAAACAATCAATTTTTCTTTGCTTTCATAGCCTTTAGGGTGTTTCTTCGTACAGAGCGGATGGCAGGAACCAGTAAGTCCGGTTCCATGATTTCCAGCATGGTACGTAATTCCTGTTGCAGTTCCGGGATGGAGCGCGTCAGTTGATAAGCCAGTTTCATGCAGAGAGATTGCACACCGGCTGGTTCTTCACGGGATATCATGTGTTCCATGCAGAAATCGAGGAAATCCACTCGTGGCGGGTCGGCGGCAGATTGCTGGCATATCAGGTTCAGAATCATTCTCCGCTTTCCCGAATGTGGACAGGTCATGGCGGCATCAATCAATTCGTCCTGTCGTTGGCTCAACCATTCTACATCTGCTTTGGAGAAATGGGTACATACCCACAATGCCTGATAGGAAACAATGTGGTCTTCGTCGAATATCAGCTGGTAGACTTCTTCTCTAAGACGCTTGTCGTCCTGTATGAAATGGAGTACTTCTCTGATATCTTCAATGTGTACACGTTCGGATAATCTGGCACGTAGGTTCATGTTTTTTTTCTTTTATCATTAAGTTAGCTCAACAATTGCTTGGGGGCACTTACTCAACTGATGTTTGTTTGATATTAATTTCTGTCACCGGTATTCGCTTCCGGTAGTTGTAAATGAAGAATGGGGAAAGGTTTGCCCATACTGTCCGTTTCATCTCTGCCAATGATCTGGAATCCCAGATGGAGATAGAATTGGAGTGCCTTTTCATTCTGTTCGTTGACATCTACCTTATCCATCTGTTTTTTGTCTCTTGCGTATTCTATTAATCGTTTGCCGTATCCTTTTCCCTGCTCGTCAGGGTGTACAAACAACATTTCGATCAGTTCGTCGCTTAGTCCCATGAAAGCGGCAATCTTTCCGTTGGCATTGCGGATAACAAAAAGTTCAACAACTGGTAGATAATGTTCCTGCATCAGTGGTTTGTAAAACTGGATATCTTCTTCCGTCAGAAAATCATGCGTATGACGGACGGACGTTTCCCATACATGGAGGATTTCTTCATAATCTTCCGGAGTAGGTTGGGAGATGCCGGGGAGATAATAACACTGGTGGTCGTAGATATTTCCGTTGTAAGTCAGTTCTGCCTGATGGAGGGTTCCTTCATAGATGAAACCGTTCTTTTTCAGGACTTTCTGTGAACGTTTATTATGTGGATAACAAGTGGCAGTGATGAGACTTAGTTTCAATTTTTCAAAACCGTATTTAAGAACGCCTTGCACTGATTCAGTCATATATCCTTTGCCCCAATAAGTCTCGTCGAGCCAATAACCCAACATTCTCACTTGTGGGTTTTCTCGTTTGGGATCGGGGATGATTCCTACGGAACCGATCAGTTGTTGCGTTTCTTTTAGTATCATTGCCCATATACCCTCCTGATTAATAAATGTAGAATGGAGTATACGGTGGGACTCTTCCAATGTCCGGTGGGGCGGCCATCCGGCATTGTTCCCCAAATTCGGGTTTTGGCAACAGGCGAAAAATGCTTCTGCATCTTCTTCTTCAAAAGGGCGGAGAAGCAAGCGTTCTGTATCGAGCGTTACGGAATGAATACTTTCTGTTTCGGTGTTTGGTCTAGCTTCAGCTTCCGGTCCAACTTCAGTTTCAGTTCCGATTGCTGTTTCTGTTTTTCCTTCCCCTTTTCCTTCTCCTCCTGTTATTTCCTGATATACACATTCAATCCGATTTCCATCAGGATCGAGCACAACACTTTCAAAGTATCCGTCTCCCGAAGTACGCGGTTCACCGGCGATGGTATATCCTTCCGAACGCATCTGCTCGGTGAAACGTAATACTTCTTCCTGGCTGGGAAAGGTGAAAGCAAAGTGTGTCAGTCCGACCCTGTTTTCTTCAATGGGTGTGTTTTGTACGTCTGTACGACTCATGAGTTCCAAGTCAGTTCCCTCTCCGAAAGAAACAAAGTATGACTCAAATCCTTTCTTGGGATTAATGTATTTCTCGTTGCTTTTTCCTCCGAAGAAACGGACATAAAATTCTTTTAATTCTTCCAGCCGGAAGGTCCAAATGGCAATATGATGCAGTTTCATATAAATGTTTTTTTATTCCTATTACTTTTTACTTTGTTTCAATCCTGATTCGCACCGAACGTGTTTTGTGTCGCTCTTAATGCTGTATTACGTATTCGTAAACGATGCGGGAAATATCGGCGATAATCTTACTGTTCGCCTGACTGTTTTCTTCAGAATCCTTCACGAAGACAGCTATGCTATAAATACGTCCATCGGGTAAAAGAACGAAACCGATGTCGTTACAACCAATCTGCTGTCCTTTTGCATTACGGTCTCCCGTTCCAGTTTTGTGACCTACGGTTACTTTTTTATCAAGCAACGGAGCAACCAAACGGTCTTGCCCGGTTTGACATTCCACCATTGTCTGATATATAAAGTCTTTGTACACTTTTGCAAACAAGGGTTTCTTGCGGAATATCTCCAATAATTCGGCAGCAGCTAACGGAGTGGTCCAGTTTTGATAACACAGATTCAAGTCTTCGTGCATCGCTGTTTCTGTTCCAACGATGGCACATTCCCGAACTCCTAATGAATGGATATACCTATTCACTGCTTCCGGACCACCTTGATAGTTGAAAAGAATATCGCAAGCATTGTTATCGCTCTGCTGCAGTGTGTATCTTAACAGGTCGGCAATGCTCATTTCAATTCCCCCTTGCGGATATTTATCTCGCAGCGGACTGTAAGTATCCGGCTTTAAATCTGATTTTTTGATTGGCAACCGGGTGTCCAGTGATTGTTTTTTCTTTCCCATATAATCGGCCAATGCCAACGCCTGATGAAACTTGAATACGCTCATCAACGGGTAGTGAGTGTCATTATTGACAGTTACTGTATCTTTTCCGTTAATAATAACGGCAATCCCTATTTCAGCTTTCTTATCTTTGATTGCCTGTTTCAACTGTGTTTCAAGTTTGCTTTGTTGGGCAAGCAGGAGGGTGGGTACTAAACAAAGAAGCACTATGAATGAACGCATAATCAATTTCCTCTTTTAACGGGTTACTAATTCTCTATTGAAATCACATTCTCTATTGAAGTCACAAAGGTATAAATAGTAATTGCCTTTGCAAATTCTCATTCAAAAATAGTGATGTCGGATAAGAAATTCCTACTTTTGTGAATTAATCAATAAGTGAATAGATATTATGTTAAAATGTCAGTCGGAATTGTTTCAGCCGTCATTGAAATTGGTGGATGGCTTGAAGATGAATACAAAAGAGGAATTAAAGAGGATGGCGAAAATTTTGCTTTTACCTGTTCCTACCAAGTTACACAAGGATGAGTATGTAACTTATTTTGCAGAAGCTGTTTTGACCTGTCCTGAAATGTGGCTTTCCCGGTTGACGCATTATGAACTGGTATTACTTGATAAGTTAGTGAAAGCGGGATCTGGTAGTTACGTAGAATGTACAAATTCTTTTTTGGTGACTACTTTGGAAACTCTTTCTTTCATAGCAACGGACTGTAGTCACATGGATGAGAGTAAAGTCCGTTATATGATCTGCGATGAATTGCGTGAGGCAGTAGCTCCTTATCTGAATAAACTGTTGACTTCCCAAAAGCAATCTGTTCGTTTTATGATAGAACAGTATGCCTGTGGAATCGTAAATTTATATGGTTTTCTCTCTTATTCGGACTTATTGTATATACTGGTAGGCTATTTGCAGCATTCAGTGACAAAAGAAGAAATAGCTGACAGTTTGGCTAATTCGGCATTGATACAGCGACTAACCTTTGAAGTGGAAGATGGTTATAATACAAACCTTTACATAGAGTCTCCTTTTTTGGATGATTTTGAATCTTTGGAGGAGCAATTGTATCTGCGCCGTGATATACCGGACAGGAAGAAGTTTTCTAAAGAGGAAGCCTTTTCAGCGGGCATGATGCCATTGAGTATCATTCCTAATCCGTGTTGGGATGAATTGAAGGAGTATATGATGAAGAAACTGCGATATACGGAAGAAAAGGCGGATAGTAGTTTGGCATATTTGTGGTTTACTGCTCAAACGGAAGAAAATTCAATGTCTATTATTACTTCAATGATTAGCCACAAACTTTCTTCCATGCAGGAACTGCAAGAGGCCATTGAACTATTTATGGATTATGTGAATCATTGTCCCCGTTGGTTCTTGAAAGGTTATTCTTCAGAGGAGGCATTCGTTTTATTTCAAAAAGACAAATTTAGAAAGAATCCTCCCCGCATTGTTGCAGGTCCAAATATGAAGGCTGCCGGTATGGACATTACTCCGGAAATGCAGGAAAGGATAGACAATCTGTTTCGTGGCATGCCTTCCGAACACACGGTCGGAAGGAACGATCCTTGTCCCTGTGGAAGCGGGAAGAAATATAAAAAGTGTTGTGGCAGAAATAATTAAGAAAAGGACGATTGCGGAAGAATATCCTGCAATGAGACATATTATGAATTTGGAAGAACAGTGAATTAGATGAGTACTTTTCGTTCCATAGAAGAACTGGTCAAGAGTCTCGACCGGGAGAAAGAACTCTTGAAAGAAATGTTTGCTAAACGGAAATCTCTTTCGTTCCGTTATGATTATGCGCTTGAAATGACAGAGTACAAAGAAGAGCGTATCCGCTATCTGATAGACTATGGAGTTATCCGGGACACTGGCGACTTTCTTGAAATGGAGGATATTTATCTGAAATTCTTTGAAGACGTGCTCGAAGTAAATGAAGAAATCAATGTATCTTTCGTGCAGGATTACCTGACGCGACTGAATGAAAATATTGACTATTATCTGAAAGAGAATAACGAGCAACGTAAATACAACTACCAGCGTGAAGTGAAACGCTGTCTGAAAAACATCGCTCTGACTACAGTCCGCAATGTGATGGACTTGAAAAGAAACATGGATAATACTTATAAGAACGAACCGAATTATAAGATAAAGAAAACCAAACTCGTCCGGCTTGATGAGAAACGGAATAATATTGCTCTGCTGATCCGTAAAAGTGAGGAATTGATAGACTACGGACAGCCTGTTTTCTTCCGGGTGGCGATGGACGTACAAATGCGGAATGTAGTAAGCGACGTGAAACTACAGCTGAACGATTCATATCACAATCTGATTGAAATCCAGAAGCAAATTATCCATTACCTGAATCTCATTGACTATCAGAATCGTATTTTCGAGAAAGTAAAGAAACTGAAGTATTTGAAAGATCAGTTTCTGTTGGAAGAACATACCAGTATCCGTTCGGTTGCAGCGCAAAAGAATCCCGTCTGGATGGAGCCGCAGGTCGGTTATCGCATCAAGCTTTCTATTGATAATCTACGGACTTCCGATGAGGCTTTTCAGATTTTGAAGAAACTTGTCGCGCGGCAGAAAAATACTCCGAAAGGAATGAAACAACTGGCAGATGCCATTCCGGAAGGATACCTGGATGGGCAGTCGCAAATGATAGATACCGTAAACTTGCAGGAGGTGCATAATTCATTTATGGCGTCCAGCACCCATCTGTTCTCTTTTGTGATGAACTATCGCTACCGGAAAGAGGTGACACGTGGAGAGAAATTAATCTTTTTCTGCCAACTGGCGTCACAGTATGCCGACGAACTTCGCTTTACGGATACTTATGAAATCTCCGATGAAGTGGAATACCCTTTAATATATGCCAAATGATGTATGCTGAATGCTAAAAACAGATGACTATGAAATATACTGAAGAGATATTTAATATACTTAGCAAAGGGGGATTCATTTCTTCCAATAGTGTCTCTACCCAAGTGAAACGCTTGTATGATGCCATTGAGGAAGATTTGCCCGATTATTATGATTACTATAAAGGCATCGGTTTTTATCTGGAAGGTGGTGACGGTTATTACTACTTTACTCGCAAGGAATCGAAAGTCGATTTGGAACGTAAACTGGAAGCAATTCAGAAGTGGATTGATTACCTGAGTTTCCTGAAAACCTATCATTCGGCATTCGGCCCGGGCTTTCTGTTTCGTGCTGCTGATATTGAGATTCAGATAGGATGCGATATCGAACTGAAAGAAAAGGCAACTAAACTGTTTTCGGATAAGAAGAAATATGATGAAGTAGTCGGCAAACTGCTGAAAGAACTGGAGAGCATAGGACTGATAGAGAAAGAAAACGAACTTGACGGGACGTATAAAGTATTGTCGGCTTTCCATTATATGGAGGACTTGGTTGATTGTATCACAATTTCAGAGGAGGTGCAAGATGAGATACCTGAATAAGATTATTTTTCTGAACAGTGCCCATATTCCGTATGCGGAAGTGAAGTTGGATGGGAATGTACATTTTATAGGTACGCAAGGTGTCGGTAAGAGTACGCTGCTCCGTGCCATCCTATTCTTTTATAATGCTGACAAACTAAGACTAGGCATTCCGAAGGAGAAGAAAAGCTTCGATGCTTTTTACTTTCCATACGCCAATTCTTACATTATCTATGAGGTGATGCGGGAGAATGGGGCGTATTGTGTGGTAGCTGCCAAATCCCAGGGACGGGTGTTTTTCCGTTTTATTGATGCGCCATTCCAACAGGACTGGTTCATTGACGAACACAATGTGGTACATTCCGAGTGGGGACGCATTCGCGAACATATCGGTTCGAAGATTCAGATTACTGCACAAGTGACTAGCTATGAAATGTATCGGGACATTATTTTCGGTAATAATCGCAAGCATGAAATGATACCTTACCGCAAGTTTGCCATTGTGGAAAGTGCAAAATATCAGAATATTCCCCGTACGATACAGAACGTCTTTTTAAATTCCAAACTGGATGCTGACTTTATAAAAGATACCATTATCCGTTCGATGAGTGATGAGGATATCTCTGTCGATTTGGACTTCTATCGTAGCCAGATAAAGGAATTCGAGCAGGAATACAGGGACGTGATGCTTTGGTTTACAAAGAACAAGAATGGAGAAGTGCCTGTCCGGAAGATGGCGGAGAAAGTAATGAACGCCTATCGTGACTTGATTTATACTCAAAAGCAGATTGGTGAAGGGCGTGCGGAGCTTAACTTTGCGGAGAAACAGGCTTTGCATGAGATTCCGTTAGTGAAGGAAGAACAGGCTAAAGCCGAGACGGAACGTGAACGGTTGCTGCGGCTTATGGGTGAACTGCAACAAAAGTACACCAATGAGCGTGATGGCTTGATTAGGGATATAGGTATAATAAACGATTTGCTCAAAAAGATACGTGAGAAACGTCTGCATTACGAGCAGATGCAGATTGAAGAAATCATCAAACGGGTATCTTGCGAAGAATTACTGATTCAGGAACTTGAACAAGTCCGGAATATGAAATCAGAACTGACAAGGGCTTATGAGGATGTCTTGAGCAAGTACCGATTGCTGTTTGAGAAACTGGAAGCTGATTTCCGTACTTTTGAGAATAGCCAGCGAGCACGGATAAATGCTCGGAATGCGGAGATTGCCGGCAAGCAGGAGGAATTGATGCAACAGCTTCGTGTGGAAGAAGAAAAAGTAAGGGTAACGCAAGAAGAGAAAGTGCAGACTGTGGATAATCGTATCCGGCAGTTGCGCGACGAACAGGCACAGTGTAACCTGAAACTTCAAAAGGTGAAATACGAACATCCCCATCAAAAGGAAATGTCCGATTGTGAAGATGGGATTAACGAACTGCGCAAAAAGGACAAGGAACTGGAACTTGGCATCCGTCAGCAGCAAGGAGAAATAAAGCAGTTGAGACAGGAGTGTGAATGGAAAGTGAAAGAATTGAAATGGGAATTTCAGACAAAGATGGAGACCGTTCGTAAAGAACGGAGCGCGATTGAAGAACAGTTGCAAACATTGGACGCCTTGATTGAGAAACGAAAAGGTTCTTTGTGTGAATGGCTGGAGAAGAACAAACCGGATTGGCAGGAGACGATAGGCAAGGTGGCGGATGAGGAACTGGTGTTGTACAACAATGAACTGCAACCTCAATTAGTGAATAAGGAAGCTACTTTGTTCGGCGTTTCACTCAATCTGACAGCAATCGAGCGTTCTGTCCGCACTCCCGAGGAAATGAAGCAGGAGCGCGATAGGCAACAAGCAGCCCGGCAACTCTGTACCGACCGTCTCACCCGACTGACGGAAGAAGAGGGGGAAGCTGTTTCTTCTTTGGAGAAGAAGTATTCGAAGCAAATACATAGTATTTTGGAAGAACAACATCTGATGGAAGCCGAGCGAATGCAGATTCCTGCAAAATTGAAGAATTTGCAGGCTGATTACGCCTCATGGAAGACGAAGGAAGAGGAATGGAAAAGAGGATGTACCGAAGAATTACAGGCGCAACTGAATGAAATCGGACATCGTCTTTATGTGGCGGAAGGCGAGAAGGAGAAGCATTTGGCGGAACGGGAAAAACTGTTGAAAGCTTGCCGGAAAGTGTATAATGGTAGCAGGACGGAACTCCGGAAGGAACTGGAGGAGTTTGTTGCCGGCATTCAGCAAGAGATAGAGCGGATGAAACAGCAAACTGCGGAGCGGAAAAAGGAATTGAAGCAGGCGCAGGAGAATGAATTGAATGGAAAGGGTGCTGATACGGTCACTATCCGCAAGTATGATGACAGGCTTGCCGAAATAAATAAAGAATTAGATTATATAGGTAAATCCCGCCCACAAGTTCTTTTTTATGAAAGAGACAAGGAGGAGCTGTTTGATAAAGAACCTGCTACGCGAAGCAGGAAGAAAGAACTGGATGCGAAGCTAGTTGCATTGGACGAACGTTTCGCTCTGAAAAAGGAGAAGTTGCAGGTTCAGAAAAAAGGGGCGGACGAGCACCTCGAGCGGATTGGCAAAGAATTGCACTTATTGGAGGACGGGTTGAATAAAGTGGATATGTTCCGGAAAGATGAAATTTTTTGTCCGCCTTCTGTGACAGAAATAGGAGAGAAGCCTACTCGGAAAAATTGCGATGTTATTGTGGAAGAGTTGAAGTCGCTCATCGTATCCACTATCAGAAAAACAGAAGAATTCAAGAAAGCGGTGACGCAGTTCAATGGAAACTTCTCGTCAAAAAACACGTTTCATTTCCGTACGGAACTGGTTGGAGAACAGGATTACTATGATTTCGCTTCCAATCTGTGCGAGTTTGTAGATAATGATAAGATTTCCGATTATCAGAAACATATCAGTGAACGGTATACGGATATAATCCGCCGGATTTCGCAGGAAGTGGGAGGACTGACCCGTAATGAAAGCGAGATACACAGAACAATAAAGGATATCAACGACGATTTTGTCAAGCGGAATTTTGCCGGAGTAATAAAGGAAATAGCTCTTCGCCCGCTTCAGAGCAGCGATAAACTGATGCAGTTATTGCTGGAGATTAAACGGTTTAGCGATGAGAACCAATATAATATGGGAAAGGTTGATTTGTTCTCGCAGGATTCCCGTGAAGATGTCAATGCGGTGGCTGTCCGGCATTTGTTGTCGTTTATGAAATTCCTGCTCGACGAGCCGGGACGCAGGCGGTTGGCACTTGCCGATACATTCAAACTGGAGTTCCGCGTGAAAGAGAATGATAATGACACGGGATGGGTGGAGAAGATTGCCAATGTAGGTTCTGACGGTACGGATATTCTGGTAAAAGCAATGGTCAATATCATGCTGATTAATGTGTTCAAAGAAAAGGCGTCACGTAAGTTTGGTGACTTTAAAATCCATTGTATGATGGATGAAATAGGCAAGTTACACCCCAACAATGTGAAAGGTATTTTGGACTTTGCCAATTGCCGGAATATTTTGTTGGTAAACAGTTCTCCCACTACTTACAATGTGGAAGACTATCGTTATACCTATTTATTGAGTAAAGACGGGCGGTCAAATACCCAGGTTGTCCCATTGTTAACCTATAATAAGATAGAAAAATGAGTGGCAGTTTATTTACATTGGCAATGGCGAGGCTGGTTCTGAAAATGCTGGGCGGTGAGCTCATACCTTACACAAAGTTTGATGGACTGATAGCAAATAGATTAATGGATGAGGGAATCATCACTATTGTTCCCCGAGGGAGTAAGCGTAGTTTTCGTATGATTGACCCGGAAGGATGCCGTATCTACATCTCCCAGAATTATACTTCCGGCATGGAGCTGGAAGATTGGATTGAGATGAAGAACTGTCCGGATGAAGTGTCACGTTCGGAGCAAGTGGCGAAGGCGGGGGACTCTAAATTGAGATATACCCGTACGTTCAAAGGTTTTCTCCTTAATTGTTATACGCCTATAGAAGCTACGTTTCATGGCGAACCATGTGTGCTTTCTCCTTTGCAAGGCACTTCTATTTTCATGCAGGATTACGAATATTTCCGTATTCCTGAAGATGTTGTAGTAGTGGGTATAGAGAATGGAGAGAATTTTCAGCATATCCGTGCCCAAAAGTACTTGTTTGAAGGAATGAAAGTTCTTTTCGTGTCCCGTTATCCGCAATCGAAGGATTTGTGTAACTGGCTAAAGATAATTCCCAATCGCTATATTCATTTCGGAGACATAGATTTGGCTGGCATTTCTATCTTTTTAAATGAATTCTATGTCAAATTGGGCAACCGTGCGGAATTTTTCATTCCTGCGGATGTGAAGAAACGCCTCAAGGACGGAAACCGGCAGCTTTATGATAATCAGTATTTGCGTTATAGGGCTATGTTGGTTTCTGACGAACGTTTAAGGCCATTGGTGGCAATGATTCATAAATATGGGAAAGCGTATGAACAAGAAGGATATATAAAGTATTAAATTAGTCATATCAGCATCTCTATGAAATAAAAAATAAAATATATCTGTCATCTGTCACAGATTATAATCTAACTTGCAGAGTATAAGTATTTAATAGTGTGACAGCACAGTGTGACAGCAGTGTGATGGCAATAATGCTGTCACCTAGAAAACAAAGACAAAATAAAGACGCTGCTCGAAAATAAATAGTATCAGCCATCAATGGATTAGTAGTTCAATTTATTATCCTCGTACTTATGAGTTGTGTCCTGCCTTGAAACCAACAGTTTCAAGGTGCGAAACTTTAGTTTCATACGCTTGAAACTATAGTTCCAATTGCTTGAAACCATTGGTTTCTCACCGATGAAACTACAGTTTCCCTTAGCTGGAACTTTAGTTTCAAGCAGGGAAAACTAATTTGCCCCGTAATTCGGCGGTGGCAATCCCGTTTCTTTCGGTTAAAGAGATGCTTGATATATCAATAATTTTCTGTATTAAAAACTTGTTTTCTTTGCTGGTTTCGGATATTATGACTAATTTAGCAGTCTCAACGATCACAAAGGCGCTGACAAAACAATTTATTATCAAATTAATGAAAATTACTCAATTTCGTAAGAATGAAGATACGATAGCGCTCAGCGTAATGGATCTTGATATACTGGTAAATAAGATAAAGACAGAAATAAAATCCCGTCCTGTTTCTACATTCAGAGAACATCTGCGATATACCCTTTCCGATGAACGGTGTATGTTTGCCGATAAACTGCCCAAGATAATTCCTGCCGCTGAATTCCGAAAAGTAAACGGTCAGAAACAGATGAAAAGCTACAACGGTATTGTAGAACTGACCATTGGCCCTTTATCCAATAAGTCGGAAATCGCTTTAGTGAAACAAAAAGCCTGTGAGCAACCACAAACCCGTTGTGTTTTTATGGGTTCAAGTGGCAAAACTGTGAAAATATGGACTACCTTCACCCGACCGGACAACTCCCTTCCCAAAACACGGGAAGAAGCGGAACTATTCCATGCCCATGCTTATCGACTGGCTGTGAAATGTTATCAGCCCCAAATCCCGTTCGATATACTTCCCAAAGAACCGACTCTGGAACAATATTCGCGATTATCCCACGATCCGGACATCATATATCGTCCGAATTCAGTCCAATTTTATCTCTCTCAACCATCATCAATGCCCGAAGAAACCACTTTCCGTGAAGCGGTTCAGGCGGAGAAATCTCCATTGACCCGTGCCGTACCGGGATATGATGCGGAAAATGCCTTCCTGATGCTTTTCGAAGCCGCTTTTCGGAAAGCTTATGCCGATCTCCGGGAAGCGGGGCTCGAATTGAGCAAAGACACATGGCATCCTTTAGTTGTCCAACTGGCTAAAAACTGTTTTGCTTCGGGACTTCCACAAGAAGAAGTTGTGAAACGTACTGTTTTCCACTTCTATATGTATAGACAGGAAGAGCTTATCCGGCAAATGATTGGCAATATATATACCGAGTGCAAAGGTTTCGGCAAGAATATCAGCCTGACTAAAGAGCAGCAACTCGCCTTGCAGACTGAAGAATTTATGAAACGCCGCTATGAATTCCGTCATAATACCCAAATTGGTGAGGTAGAATATCGTGAAAGGCTTTCTTTTCGTTTCCGTTTCAATCCTCTCGATAAACGTGCGCTGAACAGCATTGCTTTGGATGCACAGATGGAAGGTATCCCGTTGTGGGATAGGGATATTAGTCGTTATATTTACTCCAACCGCGTCCCTGTATTCAACCCGTTGGAAGATTTCCTCTACCGGCTTCCCGCATGGGACGGTAAAGACCGTATTCGTGCATTGGCAGCCACCGTCCCTTGTAAGAATCCGTATTGGATGGATTTGTTCCACCGTTGGTTCCTCAATATGGTTTCTCATTGGAAAGGAAGCAATAAAAAGTATGCAAACAGTGTTTCGCCCTTACTTGTCGGACCGCAAGGGACACGTAAATCCACCTTTTGCCGGAGCATAATGCCCCCTTCCGAGCGTTCCTACTATACTGACAGCATTGATTTCTCCCGAAAGAAAGATGCCGAACTTTACCTCAATCGTTTTGCGCTTATCAATATCGATGAATTTGACCAGGTGAGTTCGACACAACAAGGCTTTCTGAAACATATTCTGCAAAAGCCTGTACTGAATGTGAAGAAACCTCATGGCAGTGCCGTGCTTGAAATGCGTCGGTACGCCTCATTCATAGCTACAAGTAACCAGAAAGACTTGTTGACCGACCCTTCCGGCAGTCGTCGTTTTATTTGCATCGAAGTGACCGGAGTGATTGACACCAACCGTCCGATAGACTATGAGCAGCTTTACGCACAAGCTATGTACGAATTGGAACATGGCGAACGTTACTGGTTCGACCAGGAGGAAGAAAAGATCATGGTGGAAAACAACCGTGAATTTGAACAAGTCCCGCCGGAAGAGCAACTTTTCTTCCGTTATTTCCGTGCCGCACAGCCTGAAGAAGGGGAGTGGTTGTCTCCAGCGGAGATTATGGAAGATATTCAAAAAGGCAGTTCAATCCCGATGTCTGTCAAGAGGGTTAATTCCTTCGGAAGAATACTGAAAAAGCAAGAAATACCTTCCAAACATACGCGTAGCGGTACACTCTATCATGTTGTAAGACTAATAACCAGGTGACGGCAAAAATGCCATCACCCTGCCGTCACCTCTTGCTGTCACAGTCTTATCGGTTCATTACTAAACAATTAACCCCTAAATTGTGACAGATGACAGCAACTCACCAAATATATTCTTCTGTGTAGCGTTGGTAAGTTGGCTCTTCTTTTATCCCTTTATTGCGGAATAGTTGTCTGATATAGGCTTGGTCTTTAGGCATAAGCCCTCGTTCTCCGCGATAAAACCTGTAATATCCTGTTTTCCCATAGTGTCCTACCAATTGCATTCTGATACTGACTGCATCCTCATAAGGGATTCTGTCGAGCAACCGTTTTAGTCCCCACGCCACATGAACTTTGACAGCAGTCTTGAAACATTCGCATTGGTTTCCATCCGCAGGATAACGTGCCGGATTAACGATGGAGATATAAAGGTAATCGGCTGTTTCATTTTGTGCAGCTATGTAGCGCAAACATTTCGAGGCTTGTGGGCATTGGTCATTGAAACACCGGGAGAAATTGTAGGGGACAGACAGACTGTCGGGTTCTTCTTTCATCTTGTTGGGTTTATTTTATTTGTGAAATACTGTTGTAAATATAGCAAACAGAATTCTCCACAAAAGTAGGGCTTTATTTTGGGAATGGGAAGCGTTTGGATTATTTTATTTGTATATAATAGGAATTTTCATTATGCTCCTTATGCATTATTTGCATCTCTTATTCTCTTTCTTATGTCTTCACGTAGCTCTTTGTTTATTCTCATTAATCGTTCATTCTCAATATTTAGGTAATCATTTTCTTTTTTCAATTCATAGGCTTTTTTTATTGTCAGGGCAAAACGTTGTTGCATAGGGGATACTTCTAATAGTGTTTCATCTATATGATTAAGTCTTTTAATATATTCAGTGAAACTTTTTTCATCATTGACTGCATTGGATTGATCGTAAAATTGAATTACTTCACATTTAATATTTTGAAATTCTTCATATTCAATCTTATAGGTGTAATATTCGATATTGTTAATGTCTATTTTGTACCAATATCGCAGTTCACTGTCTCTGTGACTTTTAGGTATAGGTTCACGATGTCGATTAAAAAATGCGATTCTTTTTCCTTTTCTATCTAACAAACCGTAATAGGGGTAATGATACTCTATCTCAATAGCGATAGGGTGAATATACTGATGTATAAATTTATTGTTAAAAAGTTCTTTGTCCCACTTCTTTTCTGTAGTAGTGGAGGAATGAGGAAAATATGGAAACTTGTCTTTCATAAGGAATGTGTTTAATAATTCATAAAAGTAGAATGATTTCTTTTCTTTGAATGAGTATTAGAAGAAAAAGCTCATAACTACTTTAATCTGTTATCTGAACTATCTTGTTTAAATACTGTGATTTGAATCGTCTATTGAGATTGTTTTATACGTTTTTTTATCATTCTCGATTGTTTCTATCGTTTTTGCGATAGATTCTACATGTTCTTGATCATGCCGAATTTTACATTCGCCTAGTATATCTTTTAGCCAATTTAGGCAAGGAACATCTTGGTTGATATCCTTGATTGTTTCAACAAAGAGGAATGCATTCAGAGGTTTATCCTTCCCATTCGATAAGTTGTATTTATGGGCGTTCTCAAAATTAGCGTTGTGGACATATCTGTTTGATAATCCGTTTTCAATAATATTGGCAGCTTCCACTTTCTTCCATATCTTTTCATTAAGACTCCATGCTGCACTTGTTTTTTGTCCATTAACTGTATTGATTAGCTTAGAATCTACATCATGGATTGGATAATGTTTGATATGAAATGCTGTTAAGATGTCTTGGAAAAATGGAATGTTCATTTTGGAACCTGTGTTTAAGACAAAGATTTCTTTCTCTGGAAAGAACTTGTTTAATAGTTCTCTATATACAATGGTTTCAGTATCTCCTTCTACCAATAAAACCTTATCTGCATAAAAAACTTCGCATATATGAGGATTAAATCTGTTTATCATTTGTACTCTTTCTTTCGAATACATTTCTGTATAAACTCCAGTTTGTACTTGGTATGTGATAGTCTCTTCATCCTGATTTTTAACAACTCTAATAAGCGAAGAATGATCTTTCGATATGTCAATCATCATAGGTGAATGTGTGGCGCACAATATTTGATATGGTTTACCGGGAGCTGCTAGATTATACAATTCTTCGCGCAACTTAAAAGTGATTTTTGGATGTAAAAAAAGTTCTGGTTCTTCGTATAAGATAATGTACTCCTTTCGATGCGATTCTTCTTGCATATTTAATAAAAAGGTTATGAAATTGAAGAGCGCCTGTCGTATGATACCATGACCGCTTCTTTGAAAAGAATCTTTTCTGTCTATTCCATCTTTTTGTATGGTAATTGTATGATTCTTTTTTAATAGATCTTCTACTTTAATGTTTTCGGAGGTATTGGCTTCTATGCTAAGCTTTAATCCGTCAAATACGTGTTGGAAAGATTGGTTGAGTAATTCATCTTGTTGTTGGATAGTGGCACAACCAATAACGCAGTTCTGTAGATTACGTATTTCTTGAAGAACTTTTTCATATTGTTCCTGATGGTTATCTTTCAAAGATTTTAAATATTGATCTTGAATCAACTTGTTCACTTTCTCCCCTAAAGAAGCTTCATCTTCCATGGCATTTATTGAGATTGGAGTAGGGGCTGCTTTGCCGAATAAACTATCAAATCCCCCGAATCCGTTAAGAACCCAGTGTCCTTCATTAGGAGAAAATGTATATTTCTTGAAATCTTGATTAATATTGTTCCATTCTTTCTTTATTTTAATATATCCATCACTATTCACCCACTTAGTAGCCCAGTCTGGGTCTGATTTGGAATAGGATTTATCTTTATCATCATCTTTCTCTAATTCAAACCATCCTTCCATTTTTATTGTATTGGTGATATCCTGATTATAGAAATCATCTAAAGTCGCTTTCTGCTTGGAATTAGTGAAGAATTCGTAGGCTCTTAAAAAAGTGGATTTACCAGTATTGTTTTGTCCTATAAGAAATATAATATCAGACTTTTTGAACTGAATTTCATTATGCTCTCCTTTTAAACCTCTGAAATTTTGAACCTTAAATTTTACTAGCTTCATGTTTTGATTATTTGTGGTTTATAATTTGTGACAATGTCTCGATTTAAGAGATTAACCCTTTTGTTGTAAAATAAATGATTGATAAATAGTAGTTTGCAAACTCCAGGAATTTATCAGTATTAGCATTACGAAACAAAAAAATAAATACTCTTTCAATTGTACAAAAGTAGCAATAAAATTTAGCAATATCATTCCTTTTGAGGATATTTATCTTGTAAAGGATATTTTTCGTATAGAACTCGATAATCTAAAAAGAAAAAATTCGGTATTGCGGATTTGAAACTTTTGAAAAAATATTGGTATGTACAGCAATTTGAAATAACAATTTCCTATCTTTGCAATCATCATGTAGATATTTTATATCTTGACTTTTTCTTTTTATATATTAAGTAGCATGGAACTACCCAAACTGATAAATAACATAAATGAACGTGTGATAGACGATCTAAGAGTCAGATTGTCCACTAAATCGAAAGTGTCCATAGCTGCTGCTTCATTTTCTATTTATGCTTTTGAGGCATTAAAAAAAGAATTGGAGAATGTAGAAGAGTTGCGTTTTATTTTCACATCACCTACTTTTGTTAAAGATAAAGCAGAAAAGGAGAAGCGTGAATTCTATATTCCTAAGCTAAATCGCGAGCGGAATCTTTATGGTTCTGATTTTGAAATAAAACTTCGTAATCAATTATCTCAAAAAGCCATAGCCAGAGAATGTGCAGATTGGATACGTAAGAAAGTCCGCTTTAAATCTAATTCTTCATCGGAAGTAATGGGTGGTTTCTTGCAAGTGTCTGATGTTGAATCACGTTCTTATGCACCTTTTAATGAGTTCACTACAACAGAACTTGGTTTGGATAGAGGGAACAGTGTGTATTCCATGGTACATAGCTTGCCGTCGCCTTTTACAGAAGAATACCTGAAAATATTTAATGCGCAATGGAACAATAGCGAAAAATTTGTAGATGTAACGGACCGGATTTTGGAATATATTGAAACGGTTTATAAGGAAAACTCACCGGATTACATCTACTTTATCACACTCTATAATATCTTCAGCGAGTTTCTTGATGATATATCCGAAGATGTGTTGCCCAATGAAGCTACAGGGTTCAAAAATAGTGTGATTTGGAATAAACTATATAATTTTCAGAAAGATGCAGCTCTTGCTATCATCAATAAATTAGAGAAATACAATGGTTGTATTTTGGCGGATAGCGTTGGTTTAGGTAAGACTTTCACGGCACTTTCTGTGATTAAGTATTATGAAAACCGAAATAAATCCGTTTTGGTTCTGTGCCCTAAAAAACTGAATGATAACTGGATTACGTTTCGCAGTAATTATAAGAATAATCCTATCGCAGCAGACAGGTTACGCTATGATATCTTATTTCATTCAGACTTATCTCGTGAATACGGGACGTCTAATGGATTAGACCTCTCTCATATCAATTGGGGAAACTATGACCTTATCGTCATAGACGAAAGTCACAATTTTCGTAATGGTGGCAAGATTACAACTGACGAGGAAGATGAGAATCCCAGAGAAAACCGTTATTTACGTTTGTTGAATCAGGTGATTCGTGCCGGAGTGAAGACAAAAGTACTAATGCTTTCTGCTACTCCTGTCAACAATGGCTTCAAGGATTTAAAGAATCAATTGCAGTTGGCTTATGAGGGTGAAGTTGAAAAGATTGATTCTTTATTGGATACTAAAAGTAGCATTGATGATATATTCCGTCAGGCACAAACTGCATATAATAGATGGGTGAAGTTTGAACCGACGGAACGTACTACGGCTAAGTTGTTGGGAATGTTAAGCTTTGATTTTTTTGAGGTGTTAGATTCGGTGACAATTGCCCGTAGTCGAAAACATATTGAGCGATATTATGATACTACAGATATCGGTAAATTTCCTACCCGTCTGAAACCAATATCCCGCCGTCCATGCTTAACGGATTTGAGTGCAGCTATCAATTATAATGAAATTTACACCCAGTTGCAAACGTTGAATCTTGCTATATATACTCCTTCTGATTTTATATTGGCGAGCAGAATAAGTAAGTATGTAGACTTGGACGAGTCTGGCAGTGAAAGTGGGTTATCCATGCATGGACGTGAAAAGGGTATTCGTCAATTGATGGCAATCAATATGCTAAAACGTTTGGAAAGTTCAGTTAATTCATTTCGCTTGACTATTCAACGTATACAGGAACTTATCCAAAATACGATAAACAGGATAGATAACTTCTCGCGTGACAGATATGGACATACCTCTTTGGAAGTGGACGATTATTACCCATCAATGGTAGCTGAAGATGAAGAATATTATGGCTCTGCTTTTGTTGGTGGAAAAAAGACAAAGATTGATTTAGCTGATATGGATTTTATATCTTGGCGGCAGTATCTGGAATGGGATAATGAGATTCTTAACCTTCTTTTGGTGATGCTTCAAGATATTACTCCTCGTCACGACAGTAAGTTGCAACAACTTATTGAAGATTTGGAATCTAAATTCAGTCATCCTATCAATGATAAAAATAAAAAGGTCTTGATCTTCACGGCTTTTTCTGATACGGCTGAATATTTATATTCGGAACTGGCTGACCGTATTCATGATGAATATGGTTTGAATGTTGCTATGGTGACAGGTTCGGTGGACGGAATGTGTACTATCAAAAAATTAAAGCCTGACTTTAATACAATTCTTACACTCTTTTCGCCTCGTTCAAAGGAACGTGATGTCTTATTTCCCGGTTCGAATACTGAAATAGATGTACTTATTGCTACAGATTGTATATCGGAAGGTCAGAACCTGCAGGATTGCGATTATTTGATAAACTATGATATACATTGGAATCCCGTTCGTATTATTCAGCGATTTGGGCGTATAGACCGTATTGGCTCCAAGAATGAGGTGATTCAACTGGTAAATTACTGGCCTGATGTAGAGTTGGATGATTATATCAAGTTGAAAGGTCGTGTAGAGGCTCGCATGAAGGTTACTGTTATGACTGCCACTGGTGATGATAATCTTCTCTCTGACGAAGAAAAAGGGGATTTACAATACCGGAAGGAGCAGTTGAAGCGTCTACAAGAAGAAGTTGTTGATATTGAAGATATGGATACGGGTATCAATATCATGGATTTAGGACTTAATGAGTTCAGGCTAGACCTTTTGGCTTACATGAAGGATAATCCGGATATTGCTCATACTCCTTTTGGGATGAGTGCTGTTGTTGGAAGTTCAGATTTTGTGCAGCCGGGAGTTATCTATGTGTTGAAGAACCGGAACAATGGAGTAAATATCAATAATCAGAATTTACTTCATCCATTCTATATGGTTTATATAAGTCATGAGGGAGAAGTGCTTTGTGATCATTTGTCCCCTAAAACTATGCTTGACAATATGCGTGCAGCCTGTCGGGGAAAACATGAACCAGATAAAACTTTATGTTCTGTGTTCAATAAAGAAACGAAAGACGGGCGTGAGATGAGTCACTATTCTGACTTGTTGCAGGAAGCTATTCATAGCATTATTGAAGTGAAAGAAGAATCGGATATTATGAGCCTTTTCTCGGCGGGTGAAACTACTGCACTTCGAAATAAAATATCAGGGCTTGATGATTTTGAGTTAATCTGTTTTTTGGTGATTAAATAGTGAAACGTTATGTATAATCTTCCGCAATCAACTATCGTAAACAGAGTTATCCCCAAGAAAACGTTTGTAAATCAATGGGGAGCTAATACTCGCATGAAGGATCACTTCACAAATGATGTGGTTCGAGTGGAATGGTTGGCTAAGTTAGCGCCAAGTACTATTAATGTGGCAGATGGAAAAGAAGTACATGAAATCACTATCTTCCTTGTGCCTATTAAGGATGAAAATTGTCCGGATGATATTTTTTCTTTTATTGATGGTATGATACCACGACATACAATCTTTATTTTGCGTTGGGGAGATATGACTTGTTTGCACCTCAATTACAAAGAATGGATGGAAAGCAGTACGAATACGGATAAAACTTTTCGTATTGCGAAGACGTATCGTTCTCAATGGATAAAAGATACAGAAATCAGTCTTTCCATAGAGGGGTTGACGATGGATGCTATCTATGAAGCACTTGTTCGCCAAGTAGCAGGGGAGCGCATTATTGCACAAAGCGAAAGTTTACGTGAGGATGTGGAGAAATCGACTCAACGTGAAATGTTGCTTAAAGAAATAGAGATTCTAAAGTGGAAAGAAGCGAAGGAGAGGCAGCCTCGAAAGAAGTTTGCGATTCATAAACAGATTATTGAATTAGAAAGGCATATAAAGTAAGATAAAGATGGCATTAAAGCTAAACAATAATAGAATGGGTAATTGTATAAGTTCGACTTCATTATTCCATTTTACAAAAAAATCCTCTATATTAAAGAAGATTCTTAAAACTGGATTGAAATACTCTTTTTCCTGTGAATTTAAACCGGAAAATTTTGGTACAAGAGAAAATGCGGATAATTTAGTGCTACCTATAATATGCTTTTGTGATACGCCGATAATACGCGTTGAACAGCATATTGTGAAATATGGTAAATATGGTATTGGATTTGACAAAGCAAAACTTAGAGAAAAGCTAAAAGATAGTTTAAATTCTGTTTTCTATGTGAGTTCTTCTTTGTATGCAGATGCACTATCAAAATGTTATTTGATAAGTGAGAAAATAAAGGAAGATGGTCTGAATGAAATAGTATATAATCCAATTATAAGTTTGGGCCCCAATCAATTTGTAGAGGGTGAGAATTTGCAAAAACTTATAGGATTATTTTACTCTTTATTTAAGCCGTGTGATGATAATAACTTTAATTGTAACTATTATGATGAGCGGGAATGGAGGGCTATACTTCCTAATAATATTAAAGATGGTGCTTCTTGGAATTATAGATCTTCAAATTTACAAGTTGAAGATGAGCAGGGGAATGCTAGTACCATAAGCCGAGAACTTGTAAAATATATGAATAGAATTACGGAAGGAGCTTCTCAATTTTATATTAATTTTTCTCCTATTGAAATTTTAAATATAGTAAATCATATAATTTTACCTAATGAAGAAATAATGAAGTCATATATAAAATTTATACGTTCTTCAAAAGAGCTTTTTGGAACTGTAGATATTACAGATGAAATTAAAGACCAATTGATAAGTAGACTAAATACAATAGAAAGAATTAGAAAAGATTATTAATAATATGGACAAATTAAAGATGCAAACGCTTGATGGCGTTCAGAATAACATAGATAAGATTGCTGCACTTTTCCCTAATTGTATAACAGAGAAGGTAGATGAAAAAGGGCAACTAGTACATTCTATTGACTTTGATAAGCTTCGTCAAGAGTTATCTTCGGAGATAGCGGAGGGGCGTGAAGAACGTTATCAGTTTACATGGCCAAACAAGAAGAAGGCAATACTCCTTGCTAACTCACCTATCAATGCTACACTTCGGCCTTGTCGTGAAGAGAGTGTTGACTTTGATAATACACAGAATCTTTATATTGAAGGTGAT
This sequence comes from Bacteroides sp. MSK.20.12, assembly GCF_019052435.1. Lineage (NCBI taxonomy): Bacteria > Pseudomonadati > Bacteroidota > Bacteroidia > Bacteroidales > Bacteroidaceae > Bacteroides > Bacteroides sp. MSK.20.12. The sequence continues at coordinate 53,122 of NZ_JAHQVH010000040.1, forward strand.
AATCTTGATGTGTTGAAATGTTTGAGAGAGACGTATCTGGGTAAGGTGAAGATGATTTATATTGATCCACCTTATAACACTGGTAATGATTTTGTATATGATGATGACTTTGCTGAATCTACTTCTGAATATTTGGCTAATAGTGGGCAGTATGATGAACAGGGTAATCGACTTGTTGCTAATACGGAAAGTAATGGGCGTTTTCATACAGATTGGTTAAATATGATTTATCCACGTTTGAAGGTGGCTAGAGATTTGCTAACGGAGGATGGCGTTATTTTTATCAGTATTGATGATAATGAAGTTGTGAATTTGAAGGAAATATGTAATGAAATATTTGGATCCTCTAATTTTGTTAGCCAAATTGTATGGGAACAAGGAAGAAAATCAATGGCAGCTCAGATAGCAATTAATCATGAATATTGTTTGATTTATTGTAAGAATCGGATAGAGAATATAAAAAATGATTCGTTAAAGTCTAATCATAATTGGTCAGATAAGAAAGAAGGCCTTGAACAGATTTATAATGAATATGAGAATCTAAAAAATATATATGGTAGTGATTATAATGCAATAGAAAAAGGTATTAAGGCTTTTTATAAGAGTCTATCTGATGACAATCCTGCAAAAAGACAAAGTCAGTATAAATGTGTTGACTCTAAAGGTTTGTATTTTCCTGGAGATATAGCACAGGGGACAGGCAATGGCGGTAGGTTTGAAATATTACACCCTATTACACGTAGACCATGTAAATTGCCTAAAGGGGGGTGGAGATTTGGAGAATCTAAACTTCCTGAATTGTTACGGGAAAATAGAATACATTTTGGTGAGGACGAAACTAAGGTACCTTGTTTGAAACGCTATTTAAAAGAAACGGAATATGAAGTTGCTTCTAGTGTCTTTTATAAAGATGGGCGTGGAGCTTCCAAACGGTTACAAGTTTTATTTGATAATTCAATCTTTGATTTCCCAAAAGATGAAGAGATTATAAAACGTTTTGTTGCGTATGTTACTTCATATAATGATTCTAATGAACCTATTATTGTTTTGGATTTCTTCTCAGGTTCCGCAACAACAGCCCATGCTGTAATGAAGCTTAATGCAGAAGTTGGTGGAAATCGTAAATTTATTATGGTACAATTACCAGAAAAAACAGAACTAAATAGTGAAGCCTATAAAGCAGGTTATAAAACTATTTGTGATATTGGTAAAGAGCGTATTCGTCGTGCTGGAAAGAAGATTAAAGAAGAATTAGCAGTTAAACAACATGATGAAAGAATTACTACTAGACAAAAAGAACTGACTCTTGATATCGGTTTTCGTGTTCTCAAACTTGACAGTAGTAATATGGAGAATGTTTATTATTCTCCTGTTGAATATAGTCAACAAGAGCTTTTTGCAAAAACAGAGAACGTTAAATCAGACCGTACCGGTGAAGATCTTTTATTTCAAGTAATGCTAGAATTAGGAGCTACTCTTGATAGTAAGATTGAGCAAATAGAAATAAAAGGTAAGGCTATCTATAATGTTGCCAATAATTATCTTGTTGCTTGTTTTGATAATGAAATAGATGATAGTGTTGTTACCACTATTGCTAAAATGCAGCCCCAATATGCTGTGTTTCGCGATAGCTCGATGACAGACGACAGTACCGCCACTAACTTTGAACAGATATTTAAAACTTATTCTCCCAATACAGTAACAAAAGTACTATAAGAAACAATGAAACCGGAATAATCAGAAGTAAATGATGGATAATATAATTAAACGGCTGATTGGCGAGAATACCACTTGTGATTTCAAAGAATTTTTGGAACGCAAGCAATTCAAAAGTTGGTTGAAAAGTGTCAGTGCTTTTGCTAATGGGCTTGGCGGTTCCTTATTTTTTGGTGTAAATGATGATGGTGAAGTAGTAGGTTTGAATAATATTAAATCGGACACAGAGTTTATTAGTGATAAAATAAAGACTATAATAGATCCTATACCAGACTTTGAACTGAAAACATTCCAAACAGAAGACGGAAAAAATATTCTCGAACTTCGTGTGTTATCGGGAAGTATGACGCCTTATTATTTCGTGAATAGCGGAAGCCGTATCGCTTTTGTTAGGATGGGGGATGAAAGTGTTGTAGCCAACGCCCATCAGCTAAGCGGTTTAGTACTCAAAGGTAGAAATGTAACGTATGATTCATTATCTACGGAATACACCTTGAAAGAAATGAGTTTTAATGCATTGGCAACAGCTTATGAAAAACAAACCGGTTCTCCCTTTCAAGAAAAGTTGTTACGTTCATTCTCTCTGATTACTGACAAAGGCTTCTTGACGAATGCAGGTGTGCTTTTTTCAGACCAATGTCCTTATAGACATTCAAGTCTTTATTGCACCAGATGGACAGGTATTCATAAAGATGATGCTAAAGACTCTCGTGAATATCAGGGAAACTTATTGTCGTTGCTTGATGCGGGAGAACAATTTGTGGATTTACACAATTTGAAAGGATGGATAAAATTGCCGAATCGCCGTCTGAACACCCCTGATTACTCACGCCGTGCAGTGTTTGAAGCATTGGTTAATGCATTTATCCATCGTGATTATTCAGAGTTGGGAAGTGAAGTTCATATTGATATTTATGATGATCGATTGGTTATTTATTCTCCGGGAGGAATGTTTGATGGAACACTTATTCAAGACCGGGACTTGGATGATGTTTCATCCAAACGTCGTAATCCTATATTAGCCGATGTGTTTGCACAGTTGGATTTCATGGAAAAGAGAGGAAGTGGATTACGAAAGATATATAATGAAACGGCAAAACTTCCGGGTTTTACTGAAGCAAAAGAACCTAGATTCCGTTCGCAAGCTACTTCCTTTTATACTGAACTGCTGAATAATAATTATAGAAGTCAAACGAATGACCCTGTAAATGACCCTGTAAATGACCCTGTAAATGACCCTGTAAAATCTTTTACTTTACTGCAAAAGGACTTAATCTCATTGTTAAAAGAAACCCCGACTATAACTCGGCCTGAATTATGTGAACGTTTAAACGTAAGTCTGGCAACAATCAGAAGGGCTATAGCTCAATTAAAAGAGCTAAACATTATAGAACGAATAGGTTCAGACAAAGCAGGATACTGGAAAGTGAAATCGGGAGTGGACAAATTAATAAAAGGAAGATGATGAAACTTAAATTCAAGATACAACAATACCAAACAGATGCTGTCGAAAATGTAGTGAAGGTATTTAACGGACAGCCTAACAAGGGGTTGGCAGAGTATGTAGTGGATAAAGGAAAAACGTATGTAAAGGATAATGGTAAGCTGACAGAAGTCAAGAATATACATTTCGAAGAAGACTCTACCGGATATAAAAACGGAGATATAGTCTTGACTAAAGATGAATTATTGAAAAACATTCATCAGGTTTAGACTGAAAATAATATTCGTTTATCAAATGAGGTGGTAGACAAGCTTGGGCATTGTCAGCTTGATGTTGAGATGGAAACCGGTACAGGTAAAACATACGGTAACCATTCTATTTTCCGCGTAACCATTCTATTTTCCGCCTTGACATAAGTTGTTAGCCGCCATATCTTTGCGCCGTAACCTTTA
>NZ_JAHQVH010000041.1:0-55402 GCF_019052435.1 Bacteroides sp. MSK.20.12
GTATCCGAAAATCCGTCATAGTAATATGAAAATGGACGTCGGGTGCTTAGCCTACGTGATGAACACCGTCGGTAATATCTTCTCCGGGCAGGTGGTAGGTGAAACGGCAAAGACACTATCGGAACGGTTCGGTAAGGTGTTGCAGAAACGGCAGTCTATCTCCATCAACCGGCAGGATGTGTCCACGTCCATCAACACGCAGATGGACGCGCTTATCCCGCCCAGCAAGATTTCAGGGCTTACGCAGGGTATGTTTGTCGGTTCGGTGTCCGACAACTTCAACGAGCGCATCGAGCAGAAGATTTTCCACTGCGAGATTGTGGTGGATGCCGAGAAGGTGAAGCGGGAGGAAAGTGCCTACAAGAAAATACCTGTCATTACTGACTTCACGGACGAGGACGGAAACGACCGCATGAAGGATACGGTGCAGGCGAACTACCGGCGCATCAAGGAAGAGGTGAAGCAGATTGTGCAGGAGGAATTGGAGCGCATCGCGGGTGACGACAACCTGAAGCATTTGTTGCAGCAGAAGTAAATAAAAAAATGAAGAAAGGCTTACCATAAACCTTTCTTCATTTTTTTAGAACTTAAGCATTATCCATACTTACTAAGATTCCGTTTTCCAAAATTTTTTGCAATGGAATTTTCTTTAAGATTTCTTGATAAGTGCTATAGAAGTCATTATCAAGTCCTATATAAACAATATTGTCATGTAATTCTTCTATAACACTAATATGTGAATGCAATTTGCACTTTTTATCAGAACAATCTGATACGATACTTTTAATTCGTTCCAACTTATTTAATAAATCATCATATTGAGATAACCCTTTTGTAGTTGGTTGTATTTGATAATTAGTTTTCTTTGCCGGTTGTATATTATGTTCAGGATCTAATAATACTATGTGAAATATAGAAGAATCCCGATCAAAATAACCTACAATACGCCCCGTACTTTTTGTTATCGAAAATTGCATTATTGGAAAATCTGTCTCATTGTCCAATATTTCTTTTGGTAGCCAATCTAAATCTTTTCGTTGAATAGGAATGTTTTTAGCACTCCAATCTATTGGATGACATCTTAATGCAATACTACCTCTATTTTCTTCTAATACTTCTTGCGGTGTCATAGTACCCAAAGCACCTAATCTTTCAAGAAGCCCAATATGCCATCCCTTAGAACACTCTCCAATCTGAAAATTAGGTATCTGCTTAAAGTAAGAGAAGGAAAAAGTTATCTTCCTTCTCTTTAACTCATTTTCTTGTTCTTTGGTAACTAATGATTTGTTTCCGTATTTAGGAGAATCTGAATTAAGATTTAATAGTTTCCCATTTTTTCCCATAATACTCAATCATTAGTTCTGGAGTAATAACCTTGTCACAACGCTCATTTACATTTAAATCTCCACGTGTTTCAATCCAAGGCATCTCATTGTGGGACAATCGTTCTAATTCAGCACCGCTATATTTAAGATAATTCTCCAATATAAAGTCAATAAATTCAGCGTCTTCTGATGATAAACTCACATTGTGATTCATGCAATCATCAATATTGATTTCTGAATAGAGATATTTTGTAGAATTAAATCGATTGTAGATTTCTCGATTTACCGGACCATGAATCCATGCTTCAAACTCGCCGTCAAACATAGGTTTTTTATTGATACCATAAGACCATGCTTGAACATAATACAATAACTTCTGCAACTTTAAATTTATTAAAGACGCAAATCTATCTTCCGATTTTACTCGTAAGATAATGTAGTCTGTTATATCGTGTATTGAGTTCATCTGAATTATGACTATATCAATTTCAATGCAAAGTTAATATCTTTTTCTAATATAACAAAATAATGAATTGAATTGATGTGATTTATTCTAATGAATTTGTTTTTTATCTCCTCATACGATCCAACTCATCATCGCGCAGCATCCTCTCGTTCAATTTCTCCTGCATTCTGTCAAGGAAGTAGGTGCGGCTTTCGTTCTTCCGGCGTTTGATGTCGGTGTAGAAACGGTAGCAGTCCTTCGACTCAACCCCGAATATCTTGTAAAGGAGCGGGGCAAGCTGTTTGAGCGGCATGTTGCCGTTGTTGATGCAGCCCATCTCGTCGATGCCGTAGATAAGTTCCACGAGGTCGATGGCATTGCCCGTCCATTGCAGGAGGCTGGTGGCGGTTTCTGTTGTGTTGTTGGCGGATATCAGTGGCGGCACTTGGGGCGTGGCAAGGAATTTCTGCATCTTCCTCACGAAAGACAGAGCCTTGCTGACGTAGGCGGCAATCTCTCTCTTTTCTTCTGACAGGTTGCGCACGGGGTGGTGCTGCAACTCGATTTCGATGTAGGCAAGCGCGATGACGGTAAGGTTCGCGTCCATACTGCCGTTACACAGTTCAATCACTTGGGTGGCGAAAGCCGTATATGCCGTTTCCATATTGCAGTCACCGGCTTCGTTTATCAGGCGGAAGAAGTCGGTTTCCGCCAGCAAGAAATAATTCATGGTTCTGTCAATTTTGAAAATTACACTTTGTTTTCTGCGTGCGCACATAAATATAATTGGCAAAACATGTGTCAGAAAGCAAAAAATCCGGCACCGGCTTTTTCAAGGTGCTGGATTTCAGTGGTATAAAATTCAATATTTTTCCAAAGGAATGAATTTATACGGGATTAAATTGTTCATAATCAGAACATTTCTTCTATTTCCGAAAACAAAATTGTATGACTGCCGTACATTTTGGCTGTCTTGCTTATTTGTCAAGGGTGTAGATACTTCGGCATACACCGTTAGGATAGCTTTTCACAGAGGAAAGCGTCCAGTGTTGCTTTGGCAGAGCCGATTTGAAAAAATGCCGCCCACTTCCTAAAATGAAAGGAACGGTGTATAGTATGATTTCATCCACAGCGTGCATACGCAGTAGTCCGTTTATATAATCTGCCGTATCCGGTGTGGCTTCCGCGAGGTAACGGATGTTTGTGCCGTCTTTTCTCCATTCGTGCAGCATTGAAATGGAATAGTCCGGTGTCACACGGTAAAGGGCTTTCTTCCTGATTTCATCAAGACCGCAACGGTCAAGGCACAAATCCTGATGTGCTTTATCATATAACTCTGAAGAAAGACATCCGTCCATCGTCAGTACAGCGAGAATCTGAACTTTACCCATAATCGTTTCTTTTCGTTAGGCAAGGGTAAAAAAGTAGCGTGCAATTCACACTACCTTCAAGCGATGGCTCTGGTAAAGCCTTTACGGAGAGTACGTGAATGCACGCTATGCGTAAGCATAGCATAAGCATCACGCAATCGTCTCCGTAGTTCCAATTTACCAGATTTTCGCTTGAAACGCCTTGCGGTCTTATCCTATATGTTGGCGGCGAAAAGCTCCTGCCAATCGCCGTTTTTCTCAAATGTTATGCAAAGATAGCCAAATTCAGTGAATTACAGGCTATGATTGCTTGAATTTATATTTAAGTCCATACTCTTCAAGTTTGCTGTATAGTGTTGTCCTGCCTATTCCGAGCAGTTCGGCGGCGACACTCCGGTTGCCGTTTGCCTGTTTCAACGCACGCAATATCCGCTCCTTATCCTCCGCGTCATTGCGCAGGGCGAAGTTGACAGTAGAGGTCGGTTTCGTCACGGCAAGTTCCAGATGCTCTTTCATGACAACACCTTCCTGCGCCTGCAATACAGCACCCATAACTTTCTGCCGAAGTTCCCGCACGTTGCCCGGCCATGCGTGTGTCAGCAACGCTTTACGTGCTTCGGAACTGAACCCGCTCACGCTACACTCCAGCTCTCTGTTTGCCATATCACGGAAGAACTCTGCCAGCGGCATGATGTCTTCCTGACAGTCACGCAACGGAGGAACGGTTATCCCGAAGTCGTGCAGGCGGTACAGAAGATCCTGCCGAAAACGCTTTTCACTCACTGCCGCTTCCAGATCCTCGTTGGTGGCGGCGATGATGCGGACATTGAAACTCCTGTCTGCCTTGTCTCCGACCGGGCGATACCGCCTCTCCTGTATGGCGCGGAGCAACATCTGTTGGGTTTCCAACGCGAGGTTTCCTACCTCGTCCAGAAACAGCGTGCCGCCTTCCGCCTCATGGAAATATCCTTTCTTGGCACAGTCTGCTCCTGTAAACGCTCCCTTGACGTGTCCGAAGAAGGCCGAGGGCGCAAGCTCTTTGGTGAGTGAACCGCAGTCCACCGCCACGAATGGCTTGACTGCCCGCTTGCTCTTGTCGTGCAGGTGGTGGGCAATATGTTCCTTACCCGTGCCGTTCTCTCCGAATATCATCACGCTCATATCGGTAGCGGCTACCAGCCTTATACGGTGCATGATTTTCTGAAATGCGGAACCGTCACGGGCGAACACAGGCATACGGCGTTGTCCTGCCTGACGTTCTTTCAGTATGGAACGGATCAGGGGGACAAGTTTATCCTCCACAAGCTGTTTGGGAATATAGTCTATCGAGCCGAGTTTCATGCTTTCCACGGCGGTATTAACTTCGGCGTAGTCGGTCATAATGATGAAGGGCTGCATCTTTCCCTCCTTTCGCATCCAGCGCAAAAGGTCAATGCCGTTACCGTCAGGCAGGCGCAGGTCGGCAACCACGATGTCATTATCTGTCGCCTGTTGTAGATGTTTCTTCGCGGTTGAGAGGTGGTAAGCCTTCACGGTGCGGTAGCCCTCCCGCGCCAGCATGTTGCAGACAAACTCGCAGTACACGATATTGTCTTCTACCACAATTATTGTTGTCTTATCCATCTTCGTATTTTCTCCTTTCCTCTTCTGCCAACCGGATTATTTCCGCTCCCTTATCCAGCACGGCAGTCACGGCATGGCTTAACGCTTCACCATCCGGGAGTACATCGCCATGAAGCAATCTGTAAAGTACATTTAGCGGTTGGTCGGCACGTAGCACCTCCCACGAGCTGCGCAGGTGGTGTGTCAGGGAATCCAGCTTTTGCAGGTCTTTTTCTGTTGCCGCTTCCCGTATTGTCTGCATCTCTTTTTCAGTTTCCGTCATCAACTTTTCCAGCATAACGGCTTCATTGCCGTAAGACAGCAAAGCTGAAAAATCCGGTTTCCCGTCCGGTGTTTCTTTTATGGCACACCTGTCGGAAACCTCCATCAACTCCGATATGGAGAACGGCTTGAACAGGCATCCGGCAAAGCCTTTTGCCAATAGTTCCCCTTTGTTACAACTGCCCGAAGCGGTTGCCACAACCACCGGGATTGTTGGTGAATTGCCCACGTTGGACGAACGCAACAGTTCCAGTAATTCGAAACCGTTTATACCGGGCATATTCAAGTCTGTCAGCAACAGGCTGTATTCTTTCTGGCGTATCATTTCCATCAGTTCCGCAGCATCGGTGCAAGTGTCGCAGTGTATTCCTTCTTGGGAGTACATCTCTTTCAGCATCAGAAGTAATACCTCATCATTGTCAATGGCGACAACATCATGGAATTTATTGTTATGATAAACAGGTGTATTGCTTGTATATCCAAGCTGTTCTTCAGCTTCCTGCATAGAAATTTCAACTGTGAAACGACTGCCTTTCCCTTTCTTGCTGTCCAACCGGATTGTTCCGCCAAGCATCGACACAATATTACGCATTATGGCAAGCCCAAGCCCGAAACCCTCCTTTGCGGCGGCATTTGATAGACGTTCAAACGCACCGAACGCTTGTTTCTGTTCCTCTTCTGTCATGCCTGTACCTGTATCTTCAACGACCAGTGTCAGAACTCCATTATCATATTCAGTAATCAAAGAAACACCGCCTTCTTCTGTGAACTTGACTGCGTTTGACAGCAGGTTATTCCCGATTTGTATTATTCGCTCTTTGTCGGTCAATACAATGGCATCGTGTCCAGTCTTCACGGACAAGGACAACCCTTTGTTCACTGCAACAGGAATGAACTCCGTTTCAAGTGTGTGCGTGATTGCAGAAATCCGGCAGGGTGACAGACGGGGCTGTTCCTTGCCGTTGTCCAGGCGGAAGAAGTCAAGCAAAGTGTTGAGCATATCCCGCATACGGTCGGAGGATTGCAGTATATTTTGGATATATTGCCCATTATTACCGCTATTGCATTCTTTCCGCAAAAGTTCGGTATAGCCAGTTATTGCCGTCAGTGGTGTACGCAACTCATGGGTAATAGTATGTACCGCTTTCTTTCGGGAGGTTATGAGTACCTCATTTTGTTGCACGGACTGTTCCAATTGCTCGATCAAATCCGTTGTCTTGCGTTTGTATCGTTTAATGTTCTTTGCATCACGGTGTATGATGATATAGGAAATGACCAACAGCAAAAGAACAAATCCCATCAAGCCGCCTATCTGCATAAATGATTTTTTACGCATCGCTGTTATCTCGCTTTCTCTATTTTGTAAATCAGATTGTACCTTCTTTTCGATTTGGCAAATCAATCCTTGCAGTTGTCTGTTAAGTTCTGCATTACGGGCAGCAAGACTATCGGCTTGTTCTGACAATCGACGGCTCTGCGCTTTCTGTTCGTTGACCATGTTTCTATTGGATGAACGGAGCGTAGTCGTTGTTGTCGTTGGCTTCGTTCCCTCTTTTTTGCCAAAGATGCCCAAGAAACCTTTTCGTTTTGGCTTTTTGGACTGTTCCTGCACACTTTTCTGCACAATAACCGGAATTTGATTGGCTATCTTCTTGTTAATAGATTGTTGTTCATCCATTAACCGGACTATCTGGAACATCTGTCGTTCCTTATCCTCTAAAAGACTGCGCACACTATCGATGCGCTCTGCTGGATAGGTGGCCTTGAAACGGCAGAGCATACTGTCCATTGCCATACGCCGTGCATGGTAATGCTCGATATCTTTATCGTTCCATTCCAGTATTGTTTCACCCAATAGAGAAAATTTTATCATTTGAATATTGATATTGTTTATTTCTTTTCGGAGCTCGTCTATTTTTTTATTGCCAAGTTCTAATGCTTCTATCTCCTGCCATTCATAGAGGCTATTATATGCCATACATCCGATAAGAATGGAGATAAGTATATATCCCAACCGTATTGCCTTATAGAAATTTCCTGACCGCTCCATTATTTTGATGACATTGATTTTTGGAACATGAATAAAAGTTTATCGTTTTCGTTCATACGGATATTATCAGAATAACCGCCTTTTGTTATTTGATACCCGCATGGCTTAACCATAAAAACACCTAAGCCCTTAGTGTATGAACTTACTTCTGAGGCATAGTCTTTACTTGTATTTAATGGAACTTTCCCTTTAATACGACACCACTCATTATTGCAACTGATGTCTTCAATCTCAGACATCATTTTTTGCAAATCTGTAATAGCTTTGGAACTCGCCTCCTGGGGTATCTGCAACTCAAAACAGAGCATCGGTTCGAGAATGTCCACACCTGACTGTTGCAAAGCTAACCTGAAGACATAAGGGGTCAGCTGTCTGAAATCAGCAGGTGTACTTACCGGGCTATAATACTCGGCTTGAGTAAAAGTTACTTTCAGATCAGTCACTTCCCATCCATGCAACCCGGATTGACAAGACATACGAATCCCTTCAAAAACGGCGTTTTGAAAAGAATGGTTCAGATAACCATAGGAGATGTCACTTTCGATCTGCAACCCTGTTCCTAACGGTAAGGGTTCAAGTGTCAACCCTATTGTGGCCCAGTAAGGGTTGGGTGGCACTTCGATCTGAATAATCTTATTAACCTTTTTTACAGGTCGTTCTTTGTAGATAGTCTTGATCTCATCAAAATGAACCTTTACGGAAAATCGTTCTTCCAGCAATGTCTGTATGATTTCCTTTTGGGTCAAACCATATAACGAGATTTCCAATTCATCACTATAAGAGTTTATGGAAAAGGACAAAGACGGGTCTTCAATCCACAATGTATTCAGAGCGGATATCACCTTGCTTCTCTCTTCGGGCTTGTCCGGTCGGACGGAGGATTTGAGAGCGGGATGCTGATGAGATAACCCTTGAATCAAACAAGGTTCAGCACCTAAATAATCTCCGATTCGAAAATCTTCTATATCCTCTACAATCGCAATATCGTTGGCACCAACTTCATCAACATTTATCTCTCTGCCCTGATAAATAGTTTTCAGATTTTTAATCTTGATGAATTTTTCCGAATCGTTGATTCTTACAACGTCTCGAAGCCTCAGACTTCCGTCAATTATTTTTAGAAAACTTCTTTTATGTCCTTTGGGGTCATGCTCTATCTTATATAAATAAGCTGAAAGTCTGTTTGAGACTGATGCCGGAGGAAGTATAAAAGAAGAGATGGCGTCCAACAACTCATTGATACCGATATTGAACATTGCTGATCCATGTAGCACCGGATAGACTTTGGCTTTTGCCACAAGACCGATTATCGTATTCCAGTAATCAGCCGGTGAAATTTCGCTATCCGCCAAATATCGTTCTAATATATCGTCGTCATGGTTGCATACAAATTCTTTGTATTCTTCCTTTATATATGTTTGGGAGCAAACCGGATAAACCGATTCATCTACAACAGTTTGCATAAACAGGACATCTTGAGACAGATTTGTTTTTATATCCAGATACAAACGCTCTAAATTCACACCGGCACGGTCAATTTTATTGATAAATATAATTGTCGGGATTTGCAGTTTTTGTAAAGTGTTGAACAGCAACTTTGTCTGCGCTTGTATGCCTTCCTTTGCGGATAAGATGAGGACTGCTCCATCAAGCATTTTGAATGTCCGCTCCACTTCCGCAATAAAATCCATGTGTCCCGGAGTGTCAATGATATTGCATTTCACCCCATTCCAAATAATAGATGTCGTAGAAGCCCGGACAGTAATTCCTCTACGTTTCTCTATATCCATAGAGTCTGTTATGGTGTCACCATTATCCACACGGCCGCACTTTTCCGTTGCTCCACTGGCAAACAGCAGATTTTCGGTTACGGAAGTTTTTCCTGCATCAATGTGAGCAAGAATTCCTAAATTTATAATATTCATTTGGATTAAGCAATAATATACTACAATAGATGCATTGTCGAAACGCACCTTTTAATACCTCCTCGTAGCATGTGAGAACTACAGGATTACTAACTCGTATTAATATGTATATTATTACTGCCGCATAACGATTACAAAATTACACAAAAAAATATATCTAACAAAAGTGGGAGGATTTTTTAACTTTTTACCATAGACATTTTATTAGGGAAGCGTAGGTTCAACTGGTAAGTACAAATAAGTAGAAATGTTTGAGCAACAACGTTTTAGGAAGTTGAAAAAATCAAGTTTCTCTCTCGGTATAACGTTTATTTTGGCCAATATCTTCTTTAGTTTGGCATTTGAGTATTTCCCATTCGTGTTCTATTTAGCTCCTTATTATGAGTATGTAGCAAGTTGCTTATCAAATTCAGCCTCTTTGAGGGTCAAATATGGTTTTGCAAATGGTGACTGACAAGACATAAACAAGGTCAGCAGGATTTTTTACATAAATGGACATGAATGTATATACCTAAAATAAGAATAAATTTTAATAAGGGCTGCCCAAAAAGAAAAAAATGCAGTTGCCATCCTACAGATACTTGCAGAAAGGATAAAATTTACTTTTAGACCTTTTGGGATAGCCCTTATTAATACTTCAGATAAAATTCCTAAGGTTATATTTTCAATCCTTTGGACCGGGTTTCCTCCTTGGCATACAGCCCCGGATGCCCAGTTATGGTGTGATTGGCGATAATACTTTCCGATGGATTGCGTATTTGCGGTGATGTATCTTCGGGATATTGCCTGATACCGTTTCGCACACCTTTCGCTTCCGGTTTGACCTGTTGCCCTTCATGCTCCTTTTCGGTGATTTCGGGTGTAGGCGGCGCAAGTTCCAGCTGTATCTTGCGGTCAAGGGCGGCAAGTTCGGACTTCAACTGTTTCAGTTCTTCCTCCTTCTTCCACACCTTGCCTGCTATCTCCTGCAACTGCGGTATCTCACGTTCCAAGACCTCATTCTTCGCTTTATACTGGTCGATGATGGAGGGTATCCTCTCAATCGCATTCAGGAAGTTGCGGGCGGCGGCCAACGGGTCAGCCATTGCCAGATGTCCGTTGTTGTAGGTGTACTTGTAGTTTCCCTCTATCACGAAACGGTTGTCGGTAAACTCCAATCCCTCTTTGAGTATCCTTTCGCTCACCACCTTTATCGGAAAACCGTAAAGCTCTCCGACCTGCGTGTAAAGCCCGCCCGTAGTGGCGTTTTTCGCTATCTCCTGCAAACGCTTTCCGATAACCTTCTCATCGGCGGAATCCACACCGTCCACCTTAATTATATTAAGGCGGTTGCCCTCCTTGTCGGTATGCACCACCGAAAGAAAGCGGTTCCAGTCCTCCGTCATGGCATCTATGAAAGCCGTGTTGTTGCGCAACTCGCCGGTCTTTGACTCCAGCTTGAACTCCGAATCACGCTTGCCCTTGTTGAACGACTTGCGTTCCCCTTCGAGCGATGCGATACGCTTTTCAAGTTTCGCCTTGTCCAACAGGTCGGTGTTACCGGAGAGCAACGCCATATATTCCGAAAAGTTCATGCCCGATTTCTCGTCCATCGCCCCCTCGTCAATGGTACGTGCGCCCATCGCCCCGCTTTTGAGCTGTGAAATGAATGTCTGCTTGCAATGCAGGAGGTTGAATTTGTAGCTGTCGAGCGACTTCTCCACGGCGTAGATAATCACATCCACGTTGTTTCCGGCGAAATGCTTGGCAATCTCGTTTCCGGCTCTCACACCTCGTCCGTCACGCTGTTGCAGGTCGGAGGGGCGCCACGGTGTGTCCAAATGATGGATTGCGACACATCTTTTTTGTGCGTTCACGCCCGTCCCGAGCATGGAGGTGGAACCGAACAGCACCCGTACCGTTCCGGCGTTCATGGCGTCTATCACCGCCTTCCGCGCCTTGTCGGTCTTGCACTCTTGAATGAAGCGCACCTCGCTTGGCGGTATGCCGTAATCCTCCGTCAGTTTGCGCTTGATTTCCGAATAGACGTTCCACCCGTCTCCCGGCTGGTAAGTGCCCAAGTCAGAGAAAACGAACTGCGTTCCCTTTTGTGCATCGTACTTTTGATAATACTCCGCAATCATCTTGGCGCAGTGGCTCGCCTTGTTGTCCGGATGGTCTTCATAATGCGGGTCTATCATGCGCATGTCGAGAGCCATTTTGCGGGCGTAGTCCGTGGCGATAAGCATCTTCGCCTTCTCCTCCGTTTCCGAAAGCGGCAGTCTGCCCAACAGGGTGGCATCGCCCGTCTTGGCGAACTGCATCAGCTTCTGTATGAAGTCCTCCTGCTCCGGAGTGGGCGGTATGTTATGGAGTATCTCGTTCATGTGCGGACGGTCAACGCCCACATCCTCCGCCGTGCGGTAGTCCGTTATCTCGTTATAGAAGGCGGCAAGCTCCGGCACTTTGATGAAGTAGCGGAAACGCTCCTTCTGGACCACATTGTTCGTCACGTTAAATTCAAAATCCGTCGTCTTTTTGGCGAATATCGCCGCCCAAGCGTCGAAACACCGGATGTCCTGCCGTTCCAATTCTTTCGGGCGCAAATACTTGAACAACAGATACAACTCCGTCAGCGAATTGCTGATGGTAGTGCCGGAAAGGAAAGTCGCCCCCAAGTCCTTGCCCGTGCGCTCCTGTATGGTGCGGATGGCAAAGAGCATGTTCAGTGCCTTCTGGCTTCCCTCGCTGTTTCCTAATCCCGCAACACGGTCGTGGCGCGTGTTGAAAGTCAGATTCTTGAACTGGTGGCTCTCATCTATGAAGATATGGTCGATGCCCATCTGCTTGAAATCCACCACGTCGTCCGTGCGTGACTTTATGGCGTGTTCCACCTTCTCCAGCTTCGCTTCAAGGTTGTGCTTGCGCTTCTCCAGACCTTTCAGCATCGCCCGCGACACGTTCTTTCCCTGCTGGCGCAGCACTTCGAGGTTTTCTTCCACCGTGTCAAGCTCCGCTTGCAGGATGCGCTGCTGCAACTCCGGCGACTGCGGTATCTTGCCGAACTGGTCGTGCGACATGATGACGCAATCGTAGTCGTTGTTCTTTATATTATTGAAGAAGCGCACACGGTTGGCGGTCGAAAAGTCCTTCTCCGAAGCGTACAGAATACGCGCGTTGGGATATGCCGCCTGATAGGTGGCTGCAATCTCCGCGACATTGGCTTTCAGCCCGATAATCATCGGTTTGTGTGCCAAGTTCAGACGCTTCATCTCATGTGCGGCGATACACATTATCAGCGTTTTACCGGTTCCCACCTCGTGGTCGCAAATTCCGCCGCCGTTCTGTTTCAGCATCCAGACGCAATCCATCTGCGAGGGATAGACGCTCTTGATACCCCGGCTTGCCAGCCCTTTCAGGTTGAGGTCGGGAAAAGTCTGGTGCGAGCCGTCATACTTCGGGCGCACGAAACAGTTGAACTTGCGGTTGTACATCGTCACAAGCCGCTCCTTGAACTGCGGCGACTGCTCTTCGAGCCATTCGGAGAAGCCGTTTCGTATTTCGTCAATCTTGGCGTTGGCGAGCTGTATGCCCTCGCTGTCGCGTACCTTGATGTCGTTGCCATGCTCGTCCTTGCCGATGGACTTCATCATGTCAGGGCAGGTGTTGTGCAGGGCGTGTTTTAGGAGGTGCATACCGTCATAGTTCCGGTAATACCCCTTCACCAGAAACTCGTCCGTGATTTTCATGGTGCGGTAGCCGCAAGCTACCGAAAACTCGTCCATGCTGGTGGAGTAGGCGATTTTCACCTCCGTGTCGAACAGCCGGCTCATGTAGGCGGCATAGACACCCGTCGGAATCCAGCGTTCCCCGAAATTGAAGTCCAGATCCTCGAAGGCGATGCGCGGCGGTTCGGCTTCTTTCAGAGCCTTCAACGCCTGCTTCACCTCCGGCATACGCTCATTTTCGGGATTGTCGCCCATCCAAGCCTCTATGCGTTCCGCCTTCTCTATCACGTTTCCTGCGATGAAGCGGTCTTTGATTTCGTAACCGGTCACGAGCGGATTATAATAGATGCGCCCTTGCAGGGTTGTGAGCAATTCCTCCGCCGTGCTGTCGGTTATCGTTCTCATATAGTCAATATCGACTGTGCCGAACTTGTTGAGCGACGCGGACAGGGCTTCTTCGGGTGAGCCTACGTTGGCATGGCTCTCCACCGCGAAGGAAACAGGACGCTCGAAGATGTCCGCCTTGACGAACTTTCCGTTCTCCGCCCGTTCCAGCGAAAGGATGTCGCGCCCGCCCGCGTCCATCATCACTAACTTCACGTTCTGCTTGGCATTGAGATAGCCGTAACGCATGACAAACTCATCGTAACAGGTGTTCAGATGTTCACGCCACGGGACATTTGCTTCGTGCAGGTTCGATTCATAGCGGTACAGACGCTCGTAGGCGTCACGCAGCGACACATACAACAACGCCTTTTCCTTCTGGTATCCTTTCAGGTCGAGCGGCTGGAATGTCGCCCCGTATGGCGTGATGTCCTTCAGGTAGCCGATGTTATGACGCCCCCGGTCAGCCACCAGCGACCCTTCGCGCAGGTGCATCTCCGGCGTGCGGTGGTAGGCACGCGGAGAAAGGTCCACGACTGCCTCCTTCGGCTTTTCCGCTTCGATGTCGGGGAAAAGGGAAGTTACCACCGCTTCCGATGGGGTATCTGTAACGGCAGGTGTGGCGGCGACCTCCGGCTGTGTTTCCTCCTGTCGAGGTTGCTCACGGGGAGTTTCCGGCATAGCTTTCGCTTCCGTCTTTTCCGCCGTCGCTTGTTTCTCGTTATGCTGCCTTGCCAGCTCCCGAAGTTCCTTCCTGCGCTCCGGTGTCAAACCCATCATCATCTCATAGAAGCCGTTGATGGGAGGATTGGTATCCCAGTCCAGCGTGGCATAGATGTCGTCCGGGTCGGCAGGCTTGGCGGTGTTTTCCGCTTTCGCCTCCTTGTTTTCCGTGATGGTCTTAGGGGTGGTAGCCATCGGCACAGCCGTAACATTCTGTGTGGTCTGCACCTGCGACTTGGGCGTAACGCGTCTTGCCAGGCTTTCCTTTTTCGCCGTTTTTTTCTTTTTGGCGGTTTTCGGTTGGCTGACTTCTTCCGTCATGCCCCAAAGGTCAAGCAAAGATAGCTGCACCCCGTCAGAATATTTCGGACGCGGTTCTATCTCCGGCTTTTCCTCTGCGCGTTGCTGTTTTTCCGTCGGAGTTTCCACCGTCTGCGCCGAAGATACCGTTTCCAATTTTATAGCAGGACGCTCTACCTCTTTTTGAACGGTAACCTTTTCTTCCGTTCCCGACTGCCGGATTGTTCCCGAATACAGACGCATGGCGAGCCTGTAATGGAAATCCTCGTTGAGCATTCGGCGCAAGTCCCCGGCGATACCTGCAGTCTTGCCCTCGTGCAGATAAACCATAGCGGGCTTCCCGTAGGGGTCAGTGTCAAGTTTCGCCGTCGTATGCACTATACGTTCCGGGTGATGGATGAAATAGGCGTTGTCGGTCAGGCCGGTTTTCGTGTCCGTCTGTATCACGGTCATCAGCCGCTCGTCCTGCGACATTTCCTTCTTGCTGAGGTTCTTTTGCAGGATAATCAGGTCACTGCCCACCTCCGTGCCCGCGTTGTCCGTGAACAGGTTGTTGGGCAGGCGTATCGCAGATACCAGATCAGCCTGACTGAACAGCTCGTTACGCACGGAGGTCTTGGTGTTGTTCAATACCCCTTGCGAGGTGATGAACGCCACGATACCGCCGTCACGCACGGCATCCAGTCCTTTGAGAAAGAAATAGTTGTGGATGGCTTTCTGGGCGGAGCGTCTGCCGAATGAGTCGCTCCGCTGAAACTCCGCATCGAACACGGCGATGTCACCGAACGGAATGTTGGACACCGCCAAGTCGAAGTAATTGTTGAAAGGCTTTTCGATTTTCTCAAAACCGCAGGTACGCGTTTTCTTGTCAGGATAAAGGTGCCGCAGGATTGTACCCGTGAGCAGATCCTTCTCGAAAGCCATCACGTCCGCATCCGGGCTGTGCCGCAGCATGGAATCCACGAACACGCCGACACCTGCCGAAGGTTCGAGCATACGGGCGGGGCGGACGCTGTAATCCGCCAGCACGTCCGCGAGGGTGTCGGTTATCTCTTTGGGTGTGTAGAAAGCGGTCAGCACGGACGCTTTCAGCGAATCCACAAACCGCTTGTATTCCGTTTCGTCCTTGCTGTTCTCACGGATGAGCCTGTGCAGCTCCACCGTCAGGGCGAACAGTTCGAGGTCGGATTTCGCCCATCGGACGGCATCCGTCAGTTCCTTTGCAGGGTTCAGGATACATTTCAGACCGCCGAAACCGCAGTACCTTTGGAGTATGGCACGCTCTTCGGTTGTCGCCGTTCTCTGCTCCCTGTCAAGGATGAATGCCGTCCGTATCGCCTCGATGTTGTCCCGCAGTTTCTGTTTGCGGTTAAACGCCATATTCGTCCAGGTAAAGGACGGTTGCCCCCGTCAGCTCCGTGTAGAGCAGGTCGTAATCGGAAGACAGGGCGAAGTTGTCGTCCGAGAGGTCATAGACGGAGAACACGTTGCCGACAAGCGGCAGGAGTTTATGGATAAAGGCTTTACGCTTCTCTTCCGGCACTTCATCGGAAAACTCGTTCTCCACGACTTCGCGGAGGATGGCGTACCGGGAATAGCGCAGCCCGCGCAGTAGCGTGTCCATCGCCAGCTCCTGCGCACCGTCGGTGGGATAGCCTTCGAGCCACGCCTTTTCATACGTTTCGGCGGCACGATCGGCCCGTTCCCGTATGAAAGCGGTGTCAGTCTCCTGTTCAAACTTGTTCGTGCGGAGGTAGTCCAGCAGGTACAGACCGTAATAGGAAAAGTCGGTCTGACCCTCGTTTTTCTTCTTGTTGTTCATTACTTTGGAGTTTAGTGGATTGATATTTAACGGGATAATCAGTTGGGAAAAGGAAGAAAAAGGCACCCGGTATCCCTCCGAGTGCCACCACTAAATCCAAAGTATGAGTGTAATCCGGTATCGAAGAACAATTCATTACTCTGAACAAGTGGCAAAGTTAGTGATTATTTCCTTTTTTTCGGATAGGAAGACTTGCATTTCTTTTCCGGGAACACGAACGTTGTGTTATATTCCCCGTCAAAGGCGACTATGGCATCGAAACTCTTGCCCTGCTTGCTCTTGAAGCCTTTGAGCAGCTTGGTGTGCCCGTCGGTGAGCAGGTCTTTTATTTCATCATCGGACAGGGTGCGTCCCGCTTTCTGCCGGAACACGGGCAGTCCGCACTCCGTGTTGTCGCAGCGTACTACCTTGCCGTAGAACCGCATCCTGCCCGTGCCGCACTTGGGACACGCGCAGCCGGAGTCACGGCTGCCGAAGAGCTTGTCGCACGAGAGCAGTTCGGAGGTTATCTCACGTGTGTACGCCTCTATCTCCTTGCGGAAGGTGTCGGCGGACAGTTCCCCGCGCTCGATACGCGCCAGCTCCTTTTCCCATTCGCCCGTCATGGCGACATCGGCGATACGCATCGTCTTGACGACGGAATTGAGGGCAAGTCCTTTTTCGGTGGGAACAAGCGACTTCTTGCAGCGTTCCATGTATCCGCGCTTGAAGAGCGTTTCGATGATGGAGGCGCGTGTGGCGGGAGTGCCGATGCCGCAGTCCTTCATCGCCTGCCGCAGTGCGTCATCCTCGATTTCCTTGCCCGCCGTTTCCATTGCCGAGAGCAGGGTGGCTTCGGTATGCAGCGGCTTGGGCTTGGTCTTTCCTTCGGTGATGGAGGTGGCTTTCAGCGTGAGCGTGTCGCCTTCCTGCCAGCCGGGGATGGTGGTTTCCTCCTTGTTTTCCTCGCCATAGACGGCACGCCATCCGGCTTGCCTGATGACGCTGCCTTTCACGGTGAACTCCACTCCGGCACATTCCGCCGTGACAGCGGTCACGTCCTTGACGCATTTTTCGGAGAATGCCTCGACCATGCGTCCGGCAATCATGTGGTAGATGATGCCGTCCTCTTTGGAAAGGAACAGCGGTTTCTCGCCCGTGACGAGCAGGGCATGGTGGTCTGTCACCTTGCCGCCGTCCACGCTGCGGCGTGTCGGGGCGGCTTTCGCCCGCACCTTGTCTTTCCATTCGGGCTGCGTGCCGATAAAGGCGAGCAGCTTGGGGATTTCGGCGAACACGTCTTCGGGGATGTAGCGGCTACCCGTTCTCGGATAGGTTATCAGCTTCTTCTCGTAAAGTTTCTGCGCGGTTTCAAGCGTCTGTTCCGCCGTGAAACCGTGCTTGGCGTTGGCTTCCTTCTGGAGCGTGGTCAGGTCGTACAGCAGCGGTGTGTCCTCCGTCTTCTCCTTGCGCTCGGCTTTCGTGACGGTGGCGCAACCTGCCGCCTTTACCTTATTGTATAGCTCCGTTGCCGGTTCTTTCGACTTCCATTTTTCGGAGGATGAGAATTTCACGACCTCGCCGTCGCAACCGTCCGTCGCGATATGGAGCTGCCAGAAGGCTTCGGGCGTGAAACGGCGGTTCTCCCAGTAGCGTTCACACACCATCGCCAGCGTGGGTGTCTGCACCCGTCCGACTGAATATGTGCCGTGTCCGGCGGCGATGGATAACGCCTGCGTGCCGTTGATGCCCACGAGCCAGTCGGATTCGCTCCGCGCTTTGGCGGCGAGGTAGAGGTTGTCGTATTTGCTGCCGTCTTCGAGTTTACGCAATCCCTCGCGGATAGCCTTGTCGGTGAGCGAGCTTATCCACAGGCGCACGAACGGGGTGGTACTGCCCGTGTAGTGGTAGAGATAGCGGAAGATAAGTTCACCCTCGCGTCCGGCATCGGTTGCAACAATGATTTGGTCGCTGGTGTCGAACAGCCTTTTGATGACTTTTATCTGCGACACCACGCCGTTGTCGGGCTTGTAGCCCTTCTCCGTCCTGACCTGACGGGGGACGAGCGTGAAGGTGTCGGGGATAATCGGGAGGTTGTCACGGACGAACCCGCGCACGCCGTAGCCGTCGGGCATGGCAAGTTGGACGAGGTGTCCGAATGCCCATGTCACGGCATAGCCGCCTCCCTCGAAATATCCTTCCTCTCTCTTTGTCGCGCCCACTATGCGGGCGATTTCACGTGCCACGGAGGGCTTTTCTGCAATGATTGTCTTCATGTCTTCTTCTTTTTTGTTGATACTTTGGATTTTATTTTGGATTCAGTGGCGGACATCGGTCTATACTTTCATGCCCTTGCCCGTTTTCTTCTGCGGCTTGTCCTGCTGCTGTTGCTGGCGGGCGTCCTTCGGGGCGGTCTGACCTTTCTGCAAAGGCTCTTTCAGGTTCTTTGTCGCCTCGTTGGTCTTGCCCTCGTTGTTCACCGCCACCTGCGTGCGGCTCTCGTTGGACGGGGCGACCTGCTGCCCAATGTCGGGATTTGTTTCGTAGCGGTACGGGCGACCCTTCTCCGGGTTGAACTTGATATACATCGTGGCATGGAAGCCCTGCTTGTCGGTCACGTTCTCCAGTTTCACGGCTTTGCCCGCCACATAGTCGGCTTTCTGCTGTTCGGTGAAGTTCGCGTCGCTCCATTTGCTGATGGGGCGGATGCTGCCGTCCTCGTTCGTCCACGTGTTGCGGCGTTGCTCCTTTTTGGTCTGGGCGGCATTTTCCCCGCCTTGCGCTTGACTTTTCGATGTGTCGCCTTTGGTTTCCTGTGTCTGTGCGGTACGGGGCGACTTGCCGGTTCCCGGCACGAACTCCACGCCGCGCTGCTCCACGTTCACTTGCAGGGTGGTGACGAACTTCCTGCCGTCGTTGCGCTCGATGAGCTTGTCGCGTACGGGCAGCCCGGCGCGGAGCATGTCCCGCTCCTGCGCGGTGATTTCCGTCTTGCCGATGCGCTCCGGGATGCGCACCCTGCTTGCCGGAATGTCCGTGATTTCATTCGTCTTGCGGTCGATGCTGATGTAGGAGGGGATGATCTCGCCCGTTTCCCTGTCCACGATGTCCACGACCCTGCCGAGGTTGCCCATTTCGCGCAGGTTCTTCCGGTCGTCGTCGGAGAATTTGTGTTCCTTGTATTCATCCAGTTTCTGCTCCTTGCGGATGAAGTGCGGCACGAGGCTTACATTCCCCTCGCCGTCCTTCTTGAAGGAAAGGCGGGCGTCCAGCTCGAATGATTCACCGCCGAAGGTGGGCTTGACCTTCACCAAGTCGGACTTGCCGTAGTGGAGCATCTTAGTAAGGTCGCCGGATTTTTCAAGGTCGTCACGCTTCACGCCCCATCTGTCCTCCAGTTCCTGCCAGTTGATTTTACCCTCGTCGATGGGCTGGTAGCCCCGTTTGCCCTGCGACTGTTCGGGATTGTCCTGTTGCTGTTCTTTCTGTTGCTCCATGTTCTCCTGTTTTTGAGGTTCTTGTTTCGCTGTCTGTTGTGCCGCCATCTCTTCCTGCACCTTCTTCTCATAACCGGAGGTGTCCACCTTGTGAGGAGCAAGCAGTTCCTTGTTCGCTTCCGGGTCTTTCAGCAGTTGCTTCATCACCTCCAAGAGATTTTCGGCTTGGTCCGCCGCGATACGGTAGAAACCGAAGCGGCTGGGTTCCTTGCACTGCCGGAAGAAGTTCTTGAAGAAGTTGTCCAGCACGTCGCCATGTCTGTCGAATTGCAGGAAACTCTGCGCGTTCTCCGCTTTTGCAGGGGTGCGCTTGGGTGTGCCGTCCGCGTTCATCCCGGCTACCACGCTGATCTCGCCCGTCTTCTCGTCACGGACTACCAGCACGTCCTTTTCGTCTTTTTTCTTTGCCATCTGAAAAATGTTTTAATGGGTTATTTATGAAAGAAATTATGGATACGAGCCTTGTAGAAGGCTATATCTTCCTTTTTGAAGTCCTTGATATGGTTGGAAAGGAATGTCAGTACGTCCTCCTCGCTGTAATAGGTTTTCTTGCCCAGTGTCTTGTAGGGCAATGCGCCGACGCTGCGGTAACGTTGCAGTGTGCGCTTGCTTATCTGGAGCAGCATGCACAAGTCCTGATTGTCGAAAAGGCGGATGCTTTCCGTGAGGGCGGGCTGTCGTTCCTCCGCCTTCATCGCCAGCAGCAGTTCGTCCTGACGGTCGAGCCGTTCCATCAGCTTCTGCATCCAGCCCTCGAAGTTGTTCCGTGTGAGCAGTTCCATAGTTATGTCCTCCTTCCTTTGTGGCTGCCTCCCGTTCGTAGCGTGTGGTTGCGTTTCAGCTCCTGCGGTGTCGCGGCGTCCTCGTTGACGGTACACTCATCAAGCAGGCGGTTGATTTCAGACTGCCGGTAGCGGCATTTGCCGCGAAGCACGACATAGCCGATGCGTTGCTCGCTGCGCATACGCTGGAGGGTGCGGGTACTCACGTTAAGCAGGTGCGCAGCCTCGCGTGTGGTGAGCAACCTGTCGGGCGATGCCGCTCTCTTGTCGCCGGAGACGGCACGGACGTGTGCCGCAATCTCCGCTATCTGTTCCGTCAATGACCGGAAGACGGAACTTTCCATCGTTATCACTTTCATATTCAGTCCTTTCTTTTTATATCTGCGGCAAAATTCGGCAATAAACAAAAGGGGCTTTAACAACTCACTACGTGACTCACGTAAGATTTTTGCGGAAGATGGCTCCGTAACCCGGTCAAACGGCGCAACAGGCAGCCTTTCAGCGGAAAACGACACGTATTCGGGACCGTACCGTTACCTTTGCGGGCAACCGATAATTGCATGAATATGGAAATAGTATCTATCGAGAAAAAGACTTTCGAGATGATGGTGGCGGCATTCGGCGCACTCTCGGAGAAGGTCGCCGCCCTGAGGCGCAAAAGCGACACGGGGCGCATGGAAAGATGGCTCACGGGCGAGGAGGTCTGCGGGCAGTTGAGAATAAGCCCGCGCACGTTGCAGACGCTGCGTGACAGGCGGCTTATCGGCTACTCGCAGATAAACCGCAGGTTCTATTACAAGCCGGAGGAGGTGAAGCGGCTGATACCGCTTGTCGGCACGCTCTATCCGCACAGCAGATGATTTGATTTATTCACCCACTGAATCCGAAGTTATGATGAACGAAAACGACAACGTTTTTACGATGGAAGACGAGCCGATAGCCTCTGTGGTGCAGGATATGCGCAAAGGCTCGAAATGGCTGTCCGCCTTTATGGAAAGCTACCGTCCCCCGCTGGACGGGGAACGTTACCTGACGGACGGCGAGGTGGCGGAACTGCTCCGCGTGAGCCGACGCACCTTGCAGGAATACCGCAACAACCGCATGTTGCCCTTTATCCTTTTGGGAGGGAAGGTGCTTTACCCGGAAACGGGGCTGCGCGAGGTACTGGAAGCGAACTACCGCAAGCCGCTGGAGTGACGCTGGCATGAAAAAGGAAACGGGCGACACCTTTTGTGGTGCTGCCCGTTTCCTTTTCTTATGGGGTATGTGCAATCAGCAATACCCGGCTTTTCCGTTTTGAATGAACATCACGTATGCCTGCCGTTTATCTTTTGTGATAGCCTTTCCCACCAGCCATGTACGAAACAGGTGGGTGTTGTAGGTGTTCAGCCGGAAGGCGACCGGGATGATGATTTCAAGGGCGTACACGTCCGCGTACAGCCTGTTTTCAAGCTGCATGTAGCGGCACACCTCGCAGTCGTTCAGCACGTCCGACTTGCGGACGGCTCTGATGGCGGCGTTCACTGCCGGGACGCCCGCATGGAACAGTCCGGCTATTTCGGTGGCGGTCATCCACACGTCGTTACCGGTTACGCTGACCGCCTTGTCTTCTATGATGATTATGTCACGTTTCATGGCTTTTCTTTTTAGATGGTGCAACCTGCAAATTCCTCGACGCCGTTCAACCTTGCGGCAAGGTTCTCCATGTCCTGATTGAGTTTCTCTTTGGTTATCTTCGCGTAAATTTGCGTCGTCTTTATACTCTTGTGTCCGAGCATGGAGCTGACCGTTTCGATGGGGACACCGTTGGAGAGGAATACCGTCGTGGCTGCCGTGTGGCGGCTCTGATGCCACGTGATATGCTTGGTGATACCGCAACGCTTGGCGACAGCACGGATACCGGCAAGGCACGTGTTGTAATGCGGGACGGGAAATATCCTGCCGTCACTGCACAGCCCCCGATATTTGCCGATTATGCGGTTGGCGATGTCAAGCAGGCGGATGTTGGACACCACGCCCGTTTTCTGGCGGTTGATGTTTATCCACTCGTGTTCGTCGAAGTAGGTGCGGATATTCTCTTCCGTGAGGTTGCGCATATCCGAGAACGACAGCCCGGTGAACGCGCAGAACAGGTAGAGGTCGCGGTACAGTTCCTGTTTGGCGTTTTTCAGTTTCCCGTCCATAAACAGGCGGATTTCCTCTTTGGTTAGGAAACTGCGTGTCGTTTCTTCCTTCTTGATTTCATACTCGCGGAACGGGTCGCGTGTCAGCCACTCGTTGTTGATGGCGATGAACACCATCGTCCTTAGAGGGCAGACGTACAGCCACACGGTATTGGTGCAGCAGTGTTTGTCCGTGCGCAGGAACATCTCGAAGTCGGAGATGAAAGCCGGGGTAAGCTCTTTCAGTGCGATGTCCTTCAAATGGTAGCGGATGTCGAGGAACTCTTGCAGGTGCTTGTAAACGATACGGTACTTCAGCAGCGTGCCTTTTGCCTTCATGCCTGCCTCCACCTGTTTCTCGTAGTCCTCGTTGTGTTGGCGGAATACCTGCATCAGCGTGTGGTAGCGGTGTTCCAGTCCGAGAAAGGCGTTCTTCACCTTCTCCGCCGTGACGAAGTTGTCACGCTCCATGATTTCCTGATAGTGCCTGTTGATGCGTACCCGCATCTTGTCAAGCATACGGTTCGTTTCGAGTGCCGCCGCGCTTCTGCCCGTGACACGTCCTCCTTTGGTGTCCCATAGCTTCGGATCGACTGTCAGCTTGCAGCTGAACTGCGTCTGGCTGCCGTCCACCGTGATGCGTCCCATGACGGGAACTGTCCCGTCCTTTTTCACTACCTGACGCTTGAGGTAGTAGATGACTGAAAATGTACTCTTCATCGTCCTTAATTTTTTTGGTTTCAAAATTAGTTGGTGAAGAGTCCGATGTCGGTACGCAAAACGGGGAGGATCGGCGCAATCTTTTTCTGTAACCAAATTTTTTGCGTGAGTTGTAGGTAACTCACTATTCCTTAGTGTCTTGTTTCGCTATTCGTACCCGTTTGTCGTATTATCGGGCATGGTTACGAACAAGTAACGTTGCGGCGTCAGGATTTGGCTTCGGCAAGGATTGTAATGGCTTCACGAATTATCGCCACTTCAACTAAAACCCTTGTAACTCAATCCTATCACTATATTTTTCCGCATTTCACTTTTTTGTAGTAACTTTGTAGTATTGAAATACCTTTTGTGGGTCCTGGTGGATATAATGATAAAGGTTTTGTGGATTTACCTGCTTTCCGTGCCAACGGAAAAGAGCAGCTCAAAGAACTGATTCGTCAACATTATAATCATCCTTCTATTTGTGTATGGGGGCTGTTTAATGAGTTGACGGAGTTGGGAGATAATCCGGTTGAGTACATCAAAGAATTAAATGTGCTGGCACATCAGGAAGATACTACCCGGCCTACGACCTCCGCAAGTAATCAAATGGGAGATTTGAATTTCATAACGGATGCTATTGCTTGGAACCGTTATGATGGATGGTATGGTGGCACTCCCGCTGATTTGGGGAAATGGTTGGATCGAATGCATAAGGATCATCCGGAAATATGTATTGCTATCAGTGAATATGGTGCCGGCGCAAGTATTTACCATCAACAAGATTCGTTGGTTAAAACTGTACCAACCAGTTGGTGGCATCCTGAAAACTGGCAGACGTATTATCACATTGAAAACTGGAAAACAATCTCTTCCCGTCCTTATGTATGGGGGAGCTTTGTCTGGAATATGTTTGATTTTGGCGCTGCACATCGCACTGAAGGAGACCGTCCCGGAATTAATGATAAAGGTTTGGTTACCTTCGACCGGAAAGTTCGTAAAGATGCTTTCTACTTCTATAAGGCCAACTGGAATAGGGAAGAACCAATGCTTTATTTAACAGGCAAACGTAACACAGTACGTACACAACGTTTGCAAACAATTACTGCTTTCACGAATCTGTCAGGAGCCGAATTGTTTGTAAACGGTAAGAGTTATGGTAAAGCAATACCGGATTCGTATGCTATTCTGGAATGGAAAAATGTGGAACTAGAACCTGGTGAAAATGAAATAAAGGTTGTTTCCACTAATAAGAAGTTACCTTTGAGCGATAGTTTTCATTGTAGATTGTGATAGGTAGTTTAAATGATAATCGGAAAGAGCACTGTAAACAAAGTAGGTTTGCAGTGCTTTTTTTCTAGGGGTTTCTCTTTTGGGAGATAATAATCCTTCCTGAATCTATAACAGCGGATAATGATACTCCAACAGTATAACAGATCATATCTGACCATAGAAAACCATGTCCAAAGATTAATGCTCCAAGTGTGGTGTTTCGTACAGTATTTGCCCAGTCTGCTTGGTATAGTTGGCTAATTTCTATACAATAAGAAAATAATAAGGAAATAACAATGGTCTTGAGTATAGATAATGACGGGAAAAGAAAGCGTATTCCACAATACACCATGGCTGCCCAAAGCGTATCGCCTGAATACTCTGCGATAAATTCGGGCAATATATCACCATGTTTTCGGGAAGCCAATCCTAACACTATAATTGCGGAAGTAATTGCTAAATAAATCCAACGTTTGTTTTTCACGCAGTAATGTTTTAGTATGGTGCAAATTTATAAAATTAAGTTGGATAACTTGGCAGGATGGATCAAACTCTGATAAAAACAGATTTTATTTACATACTAAACTTTTCGTTCTTTTGAAATGTTATAAGGTCGTTCGAGCTTTATCTCGATAAATGTGTTCATAACCAACCGATTTACGCAATTGTTGTGGAAACGGCTGCAGTTGGTCACTTAAAAAGTTAGTAATTAAAATAATAGAGTTATGAAGAATCTTTTTCGACCGTTGTTAGTACTGACAGGATGTATAGTATTGGCGAGTTGTGTAAGTCAGAAGCAATTTAAAGGTTTAAAAACTGATTATACAAAGTTGCAAAAAGAATATCAGGAAAGTCAATTGCAGCTAAGAGAAAATCAGGCACGTTCAACAAGTCTTGAGGAGAGACTTGCCGAAGCGCAGCGGAATAATAGTGAGTTACGCAAGAGCTTGTCCGATATGCAAAGCATCTTGAATAAGAGTCTTACACAGAGCTCTCAAGGGAATATGAATATGGGTAAGTTAATAGATGAGATCAATGCTTCAAACCGTTTCATCCAGCATTTGGTTAAAGAAAAGAATAGATCAGACTCTTTGAATCTCGTAATGGTCAATAAACTTACCCGTTCGCTTACCCGTGAAGAGATGCGTGACTTGGATATTAAGGTATTGAAAGGTGTTGTATATATTTCCTTAGCAGATAACATGCTTTATAAATCAGGAAGTTATGAAATTAGCAATAAAGCAGAGGCTGTGCTTAGTAAAATAGCCAAAATCATTCAGGACTACAAAGATTATGATGTTCTGGTAGAAGGAAATACAGATACCGATCCGATATCTCGTACGAATATACGTAATAATTGGGATTTGAGTGCGTTGCGTGCTTCATCTGTTGTTCAGGCATTACAGAATATTTATGGTATAAATCCCAAACGCCTGACTGCTGCCGGTCGAGGTGAATTTAATCCGGTAGCCGGTAATGATACGGCAGAAGGAAAAGCTCGTAACCGCCGGACCGAGATTATTATAACTCCTAAACTGGATCAGTTTATGGATTTGATAGATCAGGCTCCTGATAATTCTTCATCAGGTATAATGGGGGATGAGAATACAAAAGAGTAAAGGAAATATTTCCATCTAGGGCTAATAATAAAGCGATGAATTTGAATTCATCGCTTTATTATTAGCAATTTGAAACAGATACAGTAAAGTGTTAGAGGTATCTATATTTTATTTTCAGAGCTTGAGAAATTGCTCTATTTTATAGAGAGTCCGATTTGAAATGAGTATTGCTGATTTTAAATGTTTTCGGCAGATGGACCTATTTTGAAAATTCAAACTCATATGGATAAGGAGTTTGATTCCATGAAACCCATTCTATCTTTCCATAATTATGCAAATCACATGGGAAAACCACAGAATAGTCCCATGGATTATATCGATATGGTATGTCAACATATTGACAAGCATATTTATTTGAATATAGCCAATGATATCCTGTTTTAGAGTCGCTATATATTGCTACCATAAAATATTTACCAATCTTTACTTTAGCGGAAGTATATGTTTCCTTTATTGACGAGGCAAATATAGAATAAGTAGCATCAACTATGCTACCATCTTTCTTTTTAATTTTTGATTTTGACAGCAAATTCCAAGTTTCATCTTGTATTTTTTGATAATCAAGTATATTCCCTGAAAAAGTTTGCTTTTTCACATCAAATTCCTCATTGTTGTCAGCCTTAAATAATAAAAATGTGGTGGAAATATTTTCGTAATCAGACTCTGGAGTAAGAGCTTTGTATCCATTTAGCCAAATTTCCTGAATGTCACTTTTTTCTTCATCACTTTTACTACATCCAACTACTATCAGTGCAGTCATAATTAAAAATAGAAGTTTTTTCGGGCTGACCCCAAAGGAACCCTGAATGCATTTGATGCTGTCAAGTTTCTCTTGGTATTCATTGAGTATATTACGTAGTTTGGTATTGATTAGTGCTGCGTCTGGACGTTTGACTACTTGCCCGTTTTTGAATTGTGAAAGACTGTCGACTTTGAATCGAGTGACAATGTACTTTGTTTCTTCTTTGTGATGGATGGCTATACAAATTTTGTGAGATCCATCACTTAACACCTTTGCTGGGATTAGAGCTAATCTGATTGTTGCCATAGTTTCAAAATTTAGAGAAAACACTCGGACAAGATTTCGACAAGGTAAATTGCTCAAAAGTGAGAGTTTTCTCGTTTTTTTTTAATCAATAGCAGCTAATTAGAAAAGTAAAAAGGCTGATTAACCATTTGATAATCAGCCTTTCTGCTAAGTGATTCCGAAGCGATTCGAACGCTTGACCCACGCCTTAGAAGGGCGTTGCTCTATCCAGCTGAGCTACGGAACCAGCCTTATTTGCGGATGCAAAGGTAGTGCTTTTTATGAAAATTCAAAAACTTTCCGGCACTTTTTTATTCATATTTTTCTTTATGGCTATGAATCAGTAATTTATAAAAGAGAAATATTTTGTTTAGTTATATGGTTTGGGATGAATAAATAGGAAAACGTCATTTTTACGAAGAATAACGAAAGTTATATAGGTTTCAAAAAGGTCAAAAAAATAAAATACGGTTGTGTTTTTCTATTATAACTTCTACTTTTGGACGATAAACAACTAAAAAACACATAAAGTTATGAAGAAATTGATTTTTTTATTTGCATTTTGTATTGTAGTGACTAATGTTTTTGCACAAACCGCCCCAGAGCAATTGAAAAAAGAAGGAAATGATGCATTTAATGCTAAAAATTATCCAGTAGCGTATGCGAAGTTCAGCGAATATCTGAAACAGACTAATAATCAAGATTCTGCAACAGCTTACTATTGTGGTATAGCAGCAGACGAAGTGAAAAAGTATGCGGAAGCCGTGACCTTTTTCGATATTGCTATTCAGAAAAAATTTAATATAGGAAATGCGTATGCTCGTAAAGCTTTGGCTTTAGATGCACAAAAGAAGACTGCTGAATATGTAGCTACATTAGAAGAAGGGCTGAAAGTCGATCCTAAGAATAAGACAATGGTGAAGAATTATGGTCTTCATTATTTGAAAGCAGGACTTGCAGCACAGAAAGCTGGAAAAGCAGAAGAAGCAGAAGATTGTTTCAAGAAAGTAATTCCGTTGGATCACAAGCAGTATAAAACAAATGCATTGTACAGTTTAGGAGTTTTGTGTTATAATGACGGAGCTAATATCCTGAAGAAAGCTGCTCCTTTAGCAAATTCAGACGCAGACAAATATGCTGCAGAAAAAGCAAAAGCGGATGGAAGATTTAAAGAAGCATTAGACTATTTGGAAGAGGCTGCTAAGATCTCTCCGGAAAATGAAAATGTGAAAAAGATGCTTCCTCAAGTGAAAGCTGTTATGAAGTAATTTGACCAATCTTGTAAATGATAGAGGGTTGCCGGTATGATACGTCGGGCAACCCTTTTTTATTGCTATCTTTTTCTAATCTATACTTTTTGTGTACATTTGCCGTTCCTAAACGCTGAAATATTTTATGCACTTATATAATAAGGAACAGGCCATCAAACGGATGAATCAGTTTGGACAACACCATCGTCCTTTTGTTTTTATTATCAATTATCTGCAGGATGCATCTTATATAGAAGAGGTTGCTGCTGTTGATTCTACTGAACTTTTGTATAATTTGAATGGATTTACCAATCAAGCTACGTCAACTGAAAAGTATACACCTTCTTTTTCTGCTAAACCAGCGAACTCTATCCATTGGCAGCCTTCTGCAGAATCTTTCTATTCCTATCAACGCTCGTTTAATATTGTCCGACAGAATATCTTGGCTGGAAATAGTTTTCTCACAAATCTGACTTGTCGCACTCCGGTAGATACCAATCTCACTCTGGAAGATATTTATTATCACTCTAAAGCGATTTATAAGCTATGGGTTAAAGACACTTTTACTGTTTTTTCTCCAGAAATATTTGTGAGAATTCATCAGGGGAAAATTAGCTCATACCCGATGAAAGGGACTATTGACGCTTCCATTCCTTCTGCTGCCCAATTATTGATGAACGATCCTAAAGAGGCGGCAGAACACGCTACTATCGTAGACTTGATTCGTAATGATTTAAGCATGGTTGCCAATCAAGTGTCCGTTTCCCGGTATCGGTATATTGATACATTGCAGACTAATCAGGGAGCGATTCTTCAGACAAGCTCTGAAATTCAAGGCGTATTGCCGGAAAACTATCCGGAACATTTAGGAGAACTTATTTTCCGACTTTTGCCAGCCGGTTCCATTACCGGTGCCCCCAAGAAAAAAACGATGCAGATTATTCGGGAAGCTGAAACCTACAACAGAGGATTTTATACAGGAATTATGGGCTATTCGGATGGGATTAATTTGGGTAGTGCCGTTATGATACGTTTTGTAGAACAGGAAGGAGAAAAAATGTATTTTAAAAGTGGAGGTGGAATAACCTGTCAGAGCGATGCGGAAAGTGAGTATAACGAAATGAAACAAAAAGTATATGTACCCATTTATTGAGACTATCCGGATAGAGGATGGACAGATTTATAATCTTGATTATCACACAGAGCGTTTCAATAGAACCCGTGCGGTCTTTTGGAAAAATAGTGTTCCGCTTGATTTGCGTGAGTATATATCGCCACCAGTTTTAAACGGGATTCATAAATGTCGGATTGTGTATGGAAAAGAAGTAGGAGAAGTCACGTATGCTCCTTATCAGATGCGAAAAGTGTCCTCTTTGCATCTGATAGAATCCGATACCATTAATTACACTTACAAAAGCACACATCGGGAAGAACTGAACGCTTTGTATGCCCAAAGAGGAATGGCAGATGATATTTTAATCGTGAAAGACGGCTATCTGACAGATACTTCTATTGCCAATATCGCCCTCTACGATGGGCACACATGGTTTACTCCGGCTCATCCGTTACTCCGGGGAACGAAGCGGGCGGAACTTCTGAATAAGCAATTCATTGTTGAGAAAGACATCGCGCAAGTGCATTTAAACGACTATTCACATATCATGTTATTCAACGCCATGATTGACTGGGAACGTATTGTATTGCCTATAAATGAGAAACATTTCATTCTATAAACGATAATTAACTGAAATATACAGAGTATTGCTGAACAAATGTCACTTTTGTACTGTTATATTTATGTGTTTTTCATAGTATTAGATATAAGATTAATTAAAGAGATTGTACTCCACTTGTGAAAGCTAAAGTACGTCAGAGACAGAAGAGTCTGTTTTTTTGATAAATGTGTTAAAGCATCGGTTTTACCAGGCCGATGCTTTTTTTTATGTCCTTTTACCCCCTTTTGTAGTTTATATGAAATAAAATTTGTACGTTTGTAGAGTAATAATAGAAAATGATAAAGATGAACATACCCGTTATCTTTCAGTTTTTAAAAGATCTTTCCGCGAATAATAATCGTGAGTGGTTTAATGAGCACAAGGCAGAATATGAAACAGCCCGTGCCGAGTTCGACAACTTTTTGGCAACAGTGATTGCCCGTATTTCCCTGTTTGATGAAACTATCCGGGGAATTCAACCCAAAGACTGTACTTATCGCATTTACCGGGATACCCGCTTCTCTGCGGATAAAACACCTTATAAAATACATTTCGGTGGTTATATCAATGCCAAAGGGAAGAAATCCGACCATTGTGGATATTATGTACACTTGCAGCCGGATGGTTCGATGCTTGCCGGAGGAAGCTTGTGTCTGCCTTCCAATATCCTGAAAGCAGTGCGTCAGTCTATTTATGACAATATCGAAGAATTTGTTGCAATTGTAGAAGATCCGGAGTTTAAGAAATACTTTCCGGTGATAGGGGAGGATTTTCTAAAAACAGCTCCGAAAGGTTTCCCGAAAGACTTCAAGTACGTTGATTATTTGAAATGTAAAGAGTATGTTTGCTCTTATAATGTTCCTGATGACTTCTTTACCCGGCCGGATATGTTGGAACAGATGGACAAAGCGTTCCGCCAGTTCAAGCGGTTTGCTGATTTTATAAATTATACGATTGATGATTTTGAATAAATAATGCCTGGAATATAAACTTTAAAATTTAACTTATATGGTAGTAGATACTTTAGAAAATCTGGAGAAATATGCGTCTTTAAATCCTTTGTTTGCACAAGCCATTGACTTCTTGAAGTCTCATGACCTCCAAGCCATGGAAATTGGTAAGACAGAACTGAAAGGGAAAGATCTGTTCGTGAATATCGCACAAACCAAGCCTAAAACAAAAGAGGAAGCCAAACTGGAAACTCATAACGAATTTATTGATATTCAAATCCCGTTGTCGGGAACAGAAATTATGGGGTATACTGCTGCTAAAGATTGTGTTCCGGCAGATGCACCTTATAACGCAGAAAAAGACATTACTTTTTTTGAAGGATTGGCAGAAACATACGTTACCGTAAAACCGGGAATGTTTGCTATCTTCTTCCCGCAAGACGGTCATGCTCCCGGCATCACTCCGGATGGTGTGAAAAAAGTAATCGTAAAAGTAAAAGCATAATCCTAATTCAATTCTGATATGGAAAAGACACTTAATCTCATAAAAAACGATCCCTGGCTGGAACCTTTTGCCGGTGCTATCACCGGGCGTCATCAGCATGTATTAGACAAGGAAGCTGAATTGACGAATAAAGGCAAACAAACCCTTTCAGATTTTGCATCGGGGTATCTTTATTTTGGATTGCATCGCACCGATAAGGGATGGACTTTCCGTGAATGGGCGCCCAATGCTACTCATATTTATATGGTGGGTACATTTAATAATTGGGAGGAAAAAGCAGCCTATAAGCTGAAAAAACTAAAGAATGGCAATTGGGAAATTAACCTGCCGGCGGATGCCATTCATCATGGCGATCTCTACAAATTGAATGTATACTGGGAAGGCGGACAAGGCGAGCGTATTCCTGCATGGGCTACCCGTGTGGTACAGGATGAACAGACCAAGATATTTAGTGCACAAGTCTGGGCTCCGGAGAAACCCTATAAATTCAAAAAGAAAACATTTAAGCCCGACACGAATCCACTGTTGATTTATGAATGTCATATCGGAATGGCACAACGGGAGGAAAAAGTGGGCACTTATAACGAATTCCGCGAGAAAATACTTCCCCGTATCGCTGAAGAAGGGTATAACTGTATCCAGATTATGGCCATTCAGGAACATCCTTATTATGGAAGTTTCGGCTATCATGTATCCAGCTTTTTTGCTGCCTCTTCCCGTTTTGGTACTCCCGACGAATTGAAAGCATTGATCGATGCCGCTCATGAGATGGGAATTGCTGTGATTATGGACATTGTTCATTCACATGC
This sequence comes from Bacteroides sp. MSK.20.12, assembly GCF_019052435.1. Taxonomy (NCBI): domain Bacteria; kingdom Pseudomonadati; phylum Bacteroidota; class Bacteroidia; order Bacteroidales; family Bacteroidaceae; genus Bacteroides; species Bacteroides sp. MSK.20.12. The sequence goes on from NZ_JAHQVH010000041.1 coordinate 32,202, forward strand.
AGTGAAGAATGAAGTAGAAGGATTAGGAAACTTTGCCGGTGATCCGAATCAGTATTTCTATCCGGGCGTTCGTCGCGAACATCCGGCTTGGGATTCTCTATGCTTCGATTATGGCAAGAACGAAGTGATTCACTTCCTGTTGTCTAACTGCAAGTACTGGCTGGAAGAATATAAATTTGACGGCTTCCGTTTTGACGGAGTCACTTCTATGCTATATTATAGTCATGGTTTGGGTGAAGCCTTCTGTAACTATGGAGATTATTTCAACGGTCATCAGGATGATAATGCGATTTGTTACCTGACATTGGCTAATGAAGTGATTCATCAGGTAAATCCGAAAGCGATAACCATTGCGGAAGAAGTTTCCGGTATGCCGGGGCTGGCTGCAAAAATAGAAGATGGCGGTTACGGCTTCGATTATCGTATGGCCATGAACATTCCGGACTATTGGATCAAGACAATCAAAGAAAAGATTGATGAAGACTGGAAACCTTCCAGCATGTTCTGGGAAGTAACCAACCGTCGTCAGGATGAAAAGACCATTTCGTATGCAGAAAGCCACGACCAGGCATTAGTGGGAGACAAGACAATTATCTTCCGTCTGATTGATGCTGATATGTACTGGCATATGCAAAAGGGAGATGAAAATTATGTTGTCAACCGTGGTATCGCTTTGCACAAGATGATTCGTTTATTGACCTCTTCAACCATCAACGGAGGTTATCTGAACTTCATGGGAAATGAATTCGGTCATCCCGAATGGATTGACTTCCCGCGTGAAGGTAACGGATGGTCATGTAAGTATGCCCGTCGCCAATGGGATTTGGTAGACAACAAGAATCTGACCTATCATTATATGGGTGATTTTGATAAGAATATGCTGAAAGTTCTGAAGTGCGTGAAAAACTTTCAAACGACACCTGTTCAGGAAATATGGCATAATGATGGCGATCAGGTATTGGCATACGGCCGTAAAGACCTTATATTTGTCTTTAACTTTAATCCAAAACAGTCATTTACCGACTATGGATTCTTGGTAACTCCGGGAGCTTATGAAGTAATATTGAATACGGACGACGTTGCATTTGGAGGAAACGGTTTGGCAGATGATTCTGTAGTGCACTTTACTATTGCCGATCCGCTGTACAGTAAAGAAAAGAAAGAGTGGTTGAAACTCTACATTCCTGCCCGTACCGCCGTAGTGCTTAGAAAGAAGAAATAATTTTATCTTTAAATAAGAAGCCCCTGCAACTATCATTGTATATCTGCAGGGGCTTTCTCGTATATTGTGTTATTGAATGATTTAGTTCTAGTTTACCAAAAAGGTACTTGGTCCGAGAATATCATACATATCACTCACGTTGCGTGTTTTCAGTAATACTCCTTGTGGAGTATAGAATAACTGATATTTGATGTCAACGTTATCTTGGCCTACTTTAATTACAATAATAGCTTGCCATTTGGGAAACTCTACCATTGTCACATTATCTACCACCCAACTTGCGTATGGCCCGGATACAAAAGCATTATAGACTGCCGGTGACAGACGATCAAGGCTAACAAGGTCAGTCTGTGTCATCACCCATTGCCCCCGGACGTTAAACCACACATTTTTAGTAAATCCGTTCATTACAAAATTGGCGCAATAATATCCGTCATCTTGTGACCAGGCAATGCCGTTTGCTTTGGGATACATTTTCTTGAAAGTTGCCTGTACATTGCCGGGAGGGGTATCTCCAAAAACAGATGTAGATAATAGCAAAAACAGTGTGATCGCACAAATCATAAATTTCTTCATAAGCTTTGAGTTTAGAGAATTAGTTATAACTAAACAGCCTTTGCGAATATTTGTTTGAGCGATGTACATAAAATAATCCTCCGGGCATTTATAAGTGAAATGCCGGGAGGATAAGGAGTATGCGGTTCTTACTCTTTTTGCTTAAAAAGTAATCTTTAAAATTTTTCCGTTATAACCTCCGACCGAAACATCTGTCGGTTTATAAGGTAATAAGCAGATTTCTTCTTTAGCACCGGTCATCAAATCGATAGCCTGATAAGACTCCATTTGAGGAATCTGCAAAAAGTCGAAGGCATGTGAAGGTACGTTGATGGCAACATCTACCAGTTGACTATCGAAATTAATAACGAAAAACAGAATCTCGTTTTTGTATTTCCGCATAAAAGTATATTGTTTATGCTCATTGAAACGCCATCCGTTTATATTGGCATACATCAAGTCAAAGAATACCCCCTTTTTGATTGCCTGCTCTTCGTTGCAAAGCGTCAGTACTTTTTGATAGATAGAGTAGAGGTGCTTATGTTCTTCAGTAAGCATTTTCCCGTCAAATTTTCCTCCGTTGCGCCAACGACGTATAGTATCTACACTCCAATAATCGAATATGGTAGTCCGTCCGTCTCTTCCGCTGAATCCTTCGCTATCCATGCCCAGCTCTCCGAACTCCTGACCGAAATAGATCATCATAGGATTGGTGTTCATACAAGCAGAAACAATTAGTGCAGGAATCCCTTTACGCGGATTACCGGCAAAGAAATCAGATGCGATACGTTGCTCATCGTGATTCTCCAAAAAGTTGAGCATTTTTTTCTCTATTCCATTCAGGCTTTGCCAGCAATGAGTGATTGCAGTGGCAGATTCATATCCGCAGGCTACGTTCCGTAATGTATCGTACAATCCTACCTTATCATATAGATAATCAAACTTGCCACGGAACAGATAGTTACGATATTCACTGGGATTATAGACTTCTGCGATAAAAAGTATTTCAGGATAAACCTCTTTTACTTGAGGAATAGCCCATTCCCAAAATTCAACGGGAACCATTTCTACCATGTCACAACGGAAACCGTCAATGTTCTTTGACGCCCAGAAAAGAAGAATGTCCAGCATCTTTATCCAAGTGTCCGGAGTCGGGGAGAAGTGGCAGGTACCGCCATTCTGATAATCCACTCCATAGTTTAATTTCACCGTTTCATACCAGTCGGTGATATTAGGCGTAGCATCAAAACGATTGTTACCGGTAGCTTTAGCCGGAAATTCCCGGTAAGGCTCTGCTGCACCGTCTTTCATATCGAACTGGGCACGAAGTTCCGCTTGCGGGATATAATAGAAATTATTGTATGGACTGAAAGATTGGCTGGGGTCATCGTTAGCCCCCAATTCCGTCGTACCGTCGGGCTGTGCGTCCGAATGGTACTGGCGTGCTACGTGATTAGGTACAAAATCTATAATCACTTTCAAACCTGTGCGATGTGTACGGTGTACCAGGTTCTCAAATTCTTTCATACGTCCCTGTACATCGTTGGCCAGGTCAGGATCTACATCATAATAATCCTTGATGGCATAGGGAGAGCCAGCTTTTCCTTTCACAATGGCAGGATGATCCGGACTGATGTTATAACGACGATAATCCGTTTGAGTGGCATGTTCGATGATGCCTGTATACCATATATGTGTAGTACCTAATTTTTTGATTTCACCAAGTGCCTTGAGCGTGAAATCAGCCATTTTTCCACAACCGTTGGTGGCAATGTCTCCATTGTAGACACAGTGGTTGTTGTTATTTCCAAACAGACGGGTGAACACTTGATAGATAATTATTTTATTTTCGTCATTCATATAGAGTAGATTATTAATATTCGTATTCATTCTTTTTTTCGATGGATAGGAGGTTACTTCCATATTTTCCCTTTTTCTTCCAACAGTTGATTAAGCACTTCATTGGCTGTATTATATCCCTGTCCGAAGATTTCTTCTGCTTTCTCCAGTTCGGTATTGCTATATCCGTATAGATTGTATGGTTCGATTAATAAATCACACTTTTCCCTTTCTGGAAAAGTATTGGCGCGGAACATAAAATGGAATGAACGCATAGCAATGCTTACAATATTCATTTTGTAGTCCTCTGCCATGATGGGGCTTACGTTGACAGCCACCACCTTATCACACACTCTACGCAGGGTAGAGACAGGAAGATTCATCATCAATCCTCCGTCTACATAGTTAGTGCCATCTATATTGACTGGTGCGAACATAACAGGCATACAGCAGGAAGCTGCGACCCGTTCAGCAATACTGCCGCGGTGAAAATGAACCATGCGTCCATGATCGAGGTCGGTTGCTGTGATAATCAGAGGAAGTTGTAAATCTTCCAAGTTTTTGGCTTTTACGTTGGTTCGGAGAAAGTCTATAAATTCACAAAGGTCAAATAATCCTTTTTTAGGAATTACCAGTTTGGTTAAATCCTGGAATTTATGTCCGGAGAAATAATCAAGAACTTTGTGGGGTTCGTTGCCATCTGCATAAAAGACACCGGCAAGTGCTCCTGCGCTTACTCCGGAGATGATTTCCGGTTTAATATCATGCTCTAAAAGAGCTTGCATAGCTCCCAGATGGGCAAATCCTTTAATAAATCCTCCGCTTAGTGCATAGCCAATCTGATATTTCCGGCTATTCCTGTTATTTGTGAATACCTCCATGAGTTGCTTTCTTTAGTTCGCCACGAATTTAGTGAATTTATTGAAAGTAGGAGGAATATAATGAATAGTTTTTTTAAGAGAACGTTATAAGTAGTTTTTTGTTATCCATAGAACACAATAAATGCGGATAACATGGAACTTTAATTGCGTAAATATAAAGTTTTGTTATCCGCATTTAAATATATCACAATAGAGCACAAATATACGGATGGAATCTTTTGCACCGGCACTGTGTGCTGATTAGAATCCGAAATCGTCTATCTCTACTTTATGTTCTTCGTTTTCTTTAAAAGGTTTTGCTTCTTTTTGTACTGGATTTCCTTCGATATAGATAGCGCGGAATGGACGGGCAGGGCAAACATATTCGCATCCTCCACAACCTACGCATATTTCTTTGTTTACATGAGGGATCGTTAATCCGTCTTTATATGGTACCATTGCCACAGCCTGTGTAGGACAGTGCTCGGAACACGCTCCGCAACTGGTTCCATCAGTATAAACGATGCAATTTTCTTCGATAAAAACAACATATCCCATTTGTGTAAGATGTTTTTGCTCTACACTTATGGGAAGAATTGCTCCATTGGGACAAACGTCTCCGCAAACAGTACAGTCAAAGTTGCAAAATCCTTTCTCAAAACTAACGGTCGGCTGCATTATGCCTGCCAAACCATACTCCATAAAAGCAGGTTTCAGGACATGAGAAGGGCATTTGCTGACACAAAGATGACAGGATGTACATTGCTGTTGAAAGTGTTCCCGACTGATAGATCCCGGAGGAGTGATTGGATTTTCCTTTTTGTATGCCTTTTTGCCTTCCAGTCTAGCAACGGATTCTTTGGCTTGGGACAGGAGTTTGGGAGCAGCTCCGGCAGTAACAAGACCGGCAACCAAAAAGCGGCGTTTGGATGAATCCGTGTCCGGTGATGATGGCACAGGGGCTTCTACGTTTGCTTGTTGTTTCTTTAAAGAAGGGTTGTAGACCAATGCCTTTTGCTTGCATGCTCCCAGGCAGTCGAAACAATCTACGCAGCGGCTATAATCAATGGCATGTTCTTTACTATTGATGCAGGAGGCTTTGCATTTGGTAGCACAAAGCCCGCATCCATTACATTTCGCAGTATCGATACGGACCTTAAATAATGAAAAGCGGCTCAATAATCCCAATACTGTTCCTACGGGACAAACCGTATTGCACCATGTCCGCCCGTGTTTCCATGCCATTACAAAAATAACTGCCAGAGTGATAATAGCAATGAGAAGAGAAGAAATGCTTAAAACAGAGGTATCTACCTGATAAAACGTATAATTGTCAAACTTGGAAAAGACGGATTCCAACAGATTATTCCCCAACATGTAGATAGGTTTGAATATATGCACTACCACACGTCCATACGCGCTGTATGGATCGAGCAGGCCTACAATAAATGTAAATCCGCATAGAAATCCGATTACTGTCAGTCCGAGTACGCCCCAACGCAATTTGTTTTTCGTGGGACTGTAACTATATCTTTTTTTCTTTTTCCCTGTTGATTTTGAAATGCGTGCAATGACATCCTGCAAAATACCCATAGGGCAAATTGTAGAACAATAAACGCGTCCAAACAAGAGCGTTAACACAATGAGAAATAATAAGATACCTATACTTAGTGAAAGGACAGCTGGAATAAATTGCAAATGTGCCAGCCGATGAAAACTGTTCGGTAATATTTCTGCGAAATCGAGAAAAAAGAAAGAAATCAGCACAAATAAAAGTGCTGATATTCCAATACGTAGCTTTCTTAACATTGTTATTTTACATCTTAATTCGCTTGACATTCAGCTTGTCAATGTTCATAGTTCCTATTTTCAGTGCTTCTCCTTTAGCGAGGTGTCCCACAGTATCTAGTGGCATCTCACGTACTTGATTGAAGAATTTGGCAGCAGCCGTGTCCACTGCTACAATATCCGGTGAAATGAACAGTCCTTTTGCTAATACGACATCCGAGGCAGAACGTCCTCGCGGGCCATTGGTTTTCATGATACGATAAGCGTCCACTACGTTAAGCACAGCTTTCTTTTGCAGTGTGCAGATATCGGCAATACATTGCTGCAAGTCATTCTGGTGGAAAAATCCACGGTCCCAGACAATTCCCATGTGATTTTTCATTGAGATAGTCAGATTGGCACCCCCGTGATTTTTCAGGATGGGAACATTGATCCATACATCGCAATTCAGGATGGCTTCATGTATCTTTGCTTTCTTCATCTTCTGACCGTTGGGTAAGTTTACCGGCTTGTAATAAGACTCCAAATGAGCAGGCATTACTTTTGCTCCGGCAGCTTTTGCCGCCGCTTCGATGCCGCTGTTTTTGTAGCACTTCTGCCAATCGTCACACGTATGGTCGAATACGGTCACTTCTTTAGCTCCGGCAGCAAAGCATTGTTTCACGATTTCAGCAATCAGTTGCGGGTTGGTGTTTCCTGCCAGTTCCGGCACTTTATCCCAACCGATATTAGGTTTTACGACCACCTTCTGTCCCGGTTTGACGAATTGTTTCATACCGCCCAGTTCGCTGATAGCACGGCGGAACATAGCTTCCGGTTCTCCACCCATGACGGCTACCAAGTCCGGATTGCCTCCGTTCGTATTATTAATAGTCTGGGTTAATATCTCCATTGCCTCCGAATGCTGAATACTCAATGCGGCACCGGTTATGGCTACTGTTTTTAAAAAGTCCCTTCTGTCCATTTTTGTTTTTACTTTAGAGTTTTGCAATCGCTTTCAGTAGGGCGTAGCCGCCAAACCATTGAATTAACATACCGGGAATACCAATGCGGAAGTCTTGCACTGCTACATGGAAATTTCCGATGAATGCCCATTCAAAAGCAGTTCCTATAATCTGATAGGAGAGAACGACACCGAGAATAGCCCATAAAGAAACGGATTTCAGTGTTCGTGCAGTCAAGGCGGAAGTACCGGCAAGTAAAGCGGATTTTATCAATATAATGGGGAGTGCAGCTCCCGATGGCATTGCAAATAACAGGTGATTGATGACAGGAGAAAGAATTGCTGTCAGTAATCCCACACGAAAGCCATATTTATAAGCTGCGATCAACGTGAAAAAATAGATCGGCAATAAAGTAGGGCCACCGTATGGTACAAGATGACAGATTTGTGGAAGTGCAATGTTGCCTACCACAAATAGCAGGGCAAAGAGGTAAGTCCTTACATTGCTGTAATTCAGTGAATAGAGTTTAGCAGATGTTTCCATTTTCGTTGATAACTTTAAAGTTTAATAGAACAATAATATATAAAAAAGTAGACTTCTTTCTGCAGAAAAGGTTTAATCCTGGCAAAGAACTATTTGCTTAAGTAACTGTCTAAAATTAGTTAATAGAAAAAAGGAGGCTTCGTTGCGTTTTGAATAACAACTTATAATACGAACTAATTTAAGCATTTACTTTATGATATTAAAAATGGGACAGAAAAGTTTCAAGCCAATTTGAAACACTTTGTTTCACTATGGGAAACAAACAGTTTCAAGGCTTGAAACATATTTTGAAACTATTTGGTTTGTACTTTTGCCTTATTCGGTGCCCATTCTTTCCCGGATCTTTCCCCATGCATGCGTATCAAACAGGCAACTTTGGCGCATAGTCCCACACATTTCTCTGAATCTGGACATAGGTATCGTATAACTCAACTTATCCGCTTCAAAGTACGGACGCACCGACGGATCGAAGAAACCGATAAAGGTCCGCTTGCCTCCTTTGCGGTTTTCAAGAGTGGCTTGTGTCACTATGGAACTGCAACCGGAACCGAATAAAGAGACGACACCATCTTCGGCATTATTATCATAGTAAGCCCATGTAGTCAGTCCGGAAAGCATATCAGGATTGGCGATAAACATGACACCTTCCACTTGTTCCAGATTAGCCACTTTGTCTATACGTGCAAAATGAAGGTATTTCTTTTCTGCCCTCGGAACTCCGAGTTGCCGGATAAATTCAATGACCATTTCCGGAGTCTGTTTATATCGTTCTTTTAGTGAGACAAAAGTCGGTACGCGTTCAGGCATTTCTGTAAAACCTGTGTAGAATTTGCCGCCACCGCAACCGATATTTTCTGCATTCAAGCTGATAGTACCACCTTCTCTGACAGTCTTCATGCCTTTAAAGAAGCAACCGTTAATTTTCTCTGCTGTTCCTTCCAGTATATCTGAATACCAAAATACAAGAGGTAATTCGGCATTCTCTCCGAATGCCTCTTTGAAGTTCTGAATAAATGTTTGGATGTCCATAGCTTATCAATTTTAGTTATGTATGTAGGTCTTTGTACAAAGTTAAAATAAAAATAGACATTCATCCTCTTTTTAAACAATAATTACTTATATTTGTCCGGAACAGAATATAAAGAGAAGCGTTATGAAGTATTTACTAATATATATAGGGTTACTTTGTACATCCCTGCAATTGTGGGGACAAGAAACGGTTGCTACAAGAATCGCTCCTCCGACGGGATATGTCAGGGAGGCTTGTGCCGATCATTCGTTTACAGGTTACTTACGTAATTTGCCTTTGATGCCGAAAGGTAGTAAAGTGATGCTTTATAATGGAAAAGAAAAATCGAATCAGTCTGCAGCTTACGCTGTAATTGATATGGAGATAGGTAACCGTGATTTGCAACAGTGTGCCGATGCGGTAATGCGTTTGCGAGCGGAATTTCTGTGGAAACATAAACGATATGGAGAAATAAAATTCAACTTCACCAATGGTTTCCTTGCCGGGTACAAGAAATGGGCGGAGGGAAATCGGATAAAAGTCAGCGGCAATCAAGTGCAATGGTATGCTGCGGGCAAAGGAGTGGATTATTCCTATAAAACTTTCCGTAACTATCTCGATATGGTCTTTATGTATGCCGGAACGGCTTCTTTATCCCGCGAGCTTCAGGCTGTGTCTTATACTTCTTTGCAACCCGGTGATGTATTTATTAAAGGAGGCTCACCCGGACATGCGGTCATTGTTGTAGATGTTGCTGTTCATCCGACTACCAAAAAGAAAGTATTCCTGTTGGCGCAGAGCTATATGCCTGCACAACAGATTCATATTCTTGTAAATCCTGTCAGTCGCAGCCTTTCCCCCTGGTATGAATTGGCGGAAACGGATGCGGGGAAACTATATACTCCGGAATGGATTTTTAGCCGGAAAGATTTAAAACGCTTTAAGGAGTAGAATCTTTTCGTTATCTTTGGCATTTAACAAACCGTTTTAATCATACAACAACGAAAAACAACCGATTATGAATCAAGATTTGTCAATGAATGCTAACCAGTTGGTAGCATTCCTTCAAAAGCCAACTTCAGAGTTTACCAAAGCCGACATTATCTCATTTATCCAGCAAAAAGATATCCGCATGGTCAATTTCATGTATCCGGCGGGAGACGGTCGTCTGAAAACCCTGAACTTTGTCATCAACAATCAAGCCTATCTGGAAGCTATTCTTACTTGTGGAGAACGGGTAGACGGCTCCAGTCTTTTTTCTTTCATAGAAGCGGGCAGTAGTGACCTTTATGTGATTCCCCGTTTCTGCACTGCATTCGTTGATCCGTTTGCCGAGATTCCGACGCTGTCTATGCTTTGCTCTTTCTTCAACAAAGATGGCGAACCCCTCGAAAGTGCACCAGAACACACCCTTTACAAAGCAAGCAAAACTTTTACAGAAGTTACCGGAATGGAATTTCAGGCAATGGGCGAATTGGAATATTATGTAATAGCCCCGGATACAGGTATGTTTCAAGCAACCGACCAACGTGGTTATCACGAATCGGGTCCATACGCTAAATTTAATGAGTTCCGTACTCAATGTATGTCTTATATCGCACAGACAGGCGGGCAAATAAAGTATGGACACTCCGAAGTGGGTAATTTTACGTTGGATGGCTATATTTATGAGCAGAATGAGATTGAGTTTCTGCCGGTTCCCGTATCGCAGGCGGCAGATCAGTTGATGATTGCCAAATGGGTGATTCGTAATCTGGGATACAGATATGGATATAATGTGACCTTTGCTCCTAAAATTACAGCCGGTAAGGCAGGGTCGGGCTTGCACGTACACATGCGTATCATGAAAGACGGAAAGAACCAAATGTTGAAAGACGGCGTTTTGTCGGAAACAGCGCGTAAAGCAATTGCCGGAATGATGGTGCTTGCTCCTTCAATCACTGCCTTTGGAAATACCAATCCTACTTCTTATTTCCGTCTTGTTCCTCATCAGGAGGCACCTACCAATGTTTGCTGGGGAGATCGTAACCGTTCCGTATTAGTACGTGTGCCATTGGGATGGGCTGCAAAAACAGATATGTGTACATTAGCTAATCCGTTGGAAGCCGAAAGCCATTTTGACACCAGCCAGAAGCAGACTGTAGAAATGCGTTCTCCGGATGGTTCGGCAGATTTATATCAACTGTTGGCCGGTTTGGCTGTTGCCTGCCGTCATGGCTTTGAAATTGAAAATGCGCTGGATATCGCTCAAAAGACGTATGTGAATGTGAATATCCATCAGAAAGAGAATGAAGATAAACTAAATTCACTGGCACAACTGCCAGATAGCTGTGAGGCTTCTGCTGATTGCCTGCAGCAACAACGGGCAATCTTTGAACAATATAATGTCTTTAGTCCGGCAATGATTGATGGTATCATCCGCAGACTTCGCAGTTACGAAGATAAAACGTTGCGTGCGGATTTGGAAGGAAAGCCGATGGAGATGTTAGATCTCGTACATAAGTATTTCCATTGTGGATAATCTGCAAACGTAAATTGGTATATAATAAAGGCTATCTTCTGTTTCAAAGAAGGTAGCCTTTAATTTTCTGATGCAGAATTTAACTATAAGTATTTGTTTTTCAAAGAGCTTATAACAAAGAAACTATAGAAGGCTAATCAGATAATTGGTGGCAGATAGTTTGATATAATAGAGTTTAAACGTTAAGTATTGGCCTATTTTCATAAAAAAGATGTTTTGAGAAAAGAAAAAGGAGGGAGTATAGTGCATTATCTCCAAATAATGCTTTCCTTTGTACCAACAACAATAAAGAGGTTTATTACGATTTGATTTTTTTACGTGTATCTTCTCATTTATTTGAGCATATCCATTTCTAATTAAGATCTTCCTAAAACTTTCTTATTGAATTATTAATTTTTTATATTTGTATTTTATGAATTTGTACATTGGAAATCTTAGCTATAATGTTAAGGAATCGGATTTGAGAAATGTAATGGAAGAGTATGGAACAGTTGCTTCAGTAAAGTTAATCACAGATCGTGAAACTAGAAGATCAAAAGGCTTTGCGTTTATCGAAATGCCGGATGATACAGAAGCTAACAACGCTATCAAACAATTGAACGGTGCAGAATATGTAGGTCGTTCAATGGTAGTGAAAGAAGCATTGCCAAAGAACTAATACTGAATAAATAGACAGTAATAGAGAAGGGCGCACTAGGAAACTAGCGCGCCCTTCTTCTGTTAATCCTCATTATTATCTTCTTCATCATCCACCATATTATTGAGTTCCAATTCCAGGTCTACCAGCTCTTGTTCCCATAATTTCAGGATATTCTTCGGTGTATCTTTTGCGGCTTTCTTTATTCTTTCTTGAGCAACAGATACTTCATGCTCTAATTGTCTACGTCTGCTCATATTTTTATTGTTTTGATTATGAAATGATAACAACTCGTGTGTGGAATAGTTCGACAGGCAAAATTAAAAAGTAGTGGACTGAACTATTCGCAAATAAAGTATGTTTTGTAGTCTGAATCTTTTAAAACATACAATCATGCTCAATTTAATAGCCGTATTCTTAGTCTGTTCAGGTATCGGAATAGCAGTACATATTGCCATAGACTTGACACATCGTCCGCAATCAATGAAAATAATGAATGCAGTTTGGATATTATCTGCATTGTGGGGAAGTTATTTAGCTTTATGGGCGTATAATAAGTTCGGACGGAGCAGTCCGATGAAGATGGAGGATGACGGGATGAAAGGGATGGGCATGTCTGACATGAAAGATATGAATATGCCTGATATGAAGGGGATGGATATGGGGATGTCAATGGGAGAGATGAGGCGTCCTTATTGGCAATCGGTAGCTTTGTCGGCTCTTCATTGTGGCGCAGGCTGCACATTGGCAGATATCATAGGAGAGTGGTTTACGAATTATGTTCCTGTAACTGTTGCAGGCAGTCAACTTGTAGGGAATTGGGTACTCGATTTTGTATTAGCTTTGATTATTGGCGTTTATTTTCAGTTTTATGCGATTCGGGAAATGGAAAAAATCTCTGTGGGGAACGCGCTGACACGCGCTTTCAAAGCAGATTTCTTTTCTCTTTTATCCTGGCAGGTAGGAATGTACGGTTGGATGGCAATTGTTTATTTTGTGCTGTTCATCAATGAGCCATTGCCCAAAGATACATGGATATTCTGGTTTATGATGCAGTTGGCTATGCTTTTCGGTTTCTTCTGCGCTTATCCGATGAATGCTCTTCTTATAAAATTAGGTATAAAGAAAGGTATGTAAAATAAATGCAGATTCACTTAAAATGATAAGTATGAAATTACTTATTTTGAGTGAATCTGCATCTGTAATATTACTACTTCTGTTTTTTATTTCTCTTTTGGAGGTTACTTTTTCAATAGTTTGGGTATATCCGAAGGCTCTTGTGCCACTCGGATACCAGCTGCTTCCAAAGATTCAATTTTCTCTTTTGCCGAACCGGAACTTCCCGAAATAATAGCGCCTGCATGCCCCATTTGTTTTCCCGGAGGAGCTGATTGTCCGGCAATAAATGCTACCACAGGTTTAGTTACATTATTACGAATATATTCGGCCGCTTGTTCTTCCGCATTTCCTCCAATCTCTCCAATCAGGACGATTGCTTCTGTTTCCGGATCATTCTGAAACATTTCCAGCAGTTGGCGGAAGTGAAGCCCTACAACAGGATCGCCCCCGATGCCGATAGCGGTAGATTGTCCCATTCCATTTGCTGTTAAGTGATATACAATCTCGTAAGTAAGTGTTCCGCTACGGCTGATGACACCTACATTTCCTTCTAAAAAGACTTGTCCCGGTAAGATGCCAACCATGCTTTTTCCCGGAGAGATAAGTCCCGGACAGTTAGGCCCGATCAACATGGCGCCTTTTTGTTCGGCAAACCGATGCGCCTTAATCACGTCCAGTGTGGGAATTCCTTCTGCAATGCAGACTATGATACGGATGCCTGCGTCCGCTGCCTCCATGATAGCATCTGCCGCAAAACGTGCTGGAACGAAAATGATGGAGGTATTAGCCTTTGTCTGCTCGACAGCGTCATACATGGTGTTGAATACGGGGATTCCGTCCACATCTGTTCCTCCTTTGCCCGGAGAAGTACCCCCGACCACTTTGGTTCCATATTCTTTCATCTTCTTGGCATGGAAAAGCCCGTCTCTGCCAGTGATTCCTTGCACAATCAAACGGGTGGATTTATCTATTAGTATGCTCATAATTGCTTTATTTTTTTAGTGATTTGGTACGTATTATGCTTTCAGAGCCATAAGAGCAGCCTCTTTCATCGTTGTGGCTATTTGGAAGCGGCTGTGATTTCGTAACAGTTCCCGTCCGATATGTTCATTGGTGCCTGTAAGCCGGACGATGACGGGGACATTGCTGTTTATCTGCTCGAATGCCTGAAGAAGTCCCATTGCCACATCATCGCAACGAGTGATCCCACCGAAAATATTAATCAGGACCACTTTTACTTTCTCATCCTGCAATAAGAGTTTCATAGCTTCAATAACCTTGACAGGATTGGAGCTGCCACCGATGTCGAGAAAATTAGCAGGCTGACCGCCGTAAAGTTTAATCATGTCCATAGTAGCCATGGCAAGTCCGGCGCCATTTACCATACAACCGATATTGCCGTCCATGTGGACATAACTGAATCCTTTATCTTTGGCATCTGTTTCCACTTTTTCTTCTTCCGTCGGATCAAACAAAGCATGAATCTCCGGATGCCGATAGAGCGCATTGTCATCAAAAACGATCTTTGCGTCAATGGCCATTAATGTACCTTTCTTTGTAAGTGCCAGCGGATTTACTTCCACTAACGACGCGTCATTCTCCACAAAGATTTTATAAAGTTCCTGAAGGATGGCAGCCATTTTACCTGCCTGTTCCATTTGTGGGAAGAGAGCGAAAGCGAAACGCCTTGCCAGATAGTCGGGAAGGCCAATGAATGGATTGATTGAATATCGGATGATTTTCTCCGGTGTCTGACGGGCTACCTCTTCAATATCCATACCACCGGATGCACTCATCATCAGAACGACAGAACGTGTATTCCGGTCGATGGTATAACTGACGTAATATTCTGCAGCAATATCAACCGCTTCGCTGACCAGAACTTGATTGACTGGAAGACCTTTAATGCTCATTCCGAGAATGTTCTTGGCTTCCTGATAAACATCTTCCGTATTGTTTACCAGTTTCACTCCTCCGGCTTTTCCCCGGCCTCCGGTTAGTACTTGTGCTTTTATAACCACTCTGTCTGTTCCCATCCTCCGGTATGCAGCCAGGACGCCTGCGGCAGTACGGCATAAAGTGTGCCTCTCGACAGGTATTCCGTACTTGGAGAAAATCTCTTTCGCTTGATATTCATGTATTTTCATGGCTCATAAATTTGAGTAAATGATTCCTATAATAAAAACAAAAGAAAGATTCGGAAAGTTTGCCGGAAAAGAAAAGTATCAGGGTGTTTTACAACATGTTCGTTTGTATTCCATTTATGGTTTTCATATAAAAAAAAACGTGTTGGCAATAGTTACCAACACGCTCTATATCACTTAAAGATAAAGTCTGCTTACGGATATTTATGCAATACCGTGAGCATTGACAGTACCGTCAATCTTTTTAATCAATCCTTGAAGTACGGCACCCGGGCCACATTCTGTAAAATCAGTAGCACCGTCAGCAACCATATTCTTTACTGATTGTGTCCAACGTACGGAAGCAGTCAATTGGGCAACCAGATTCTTTTTGATTTCTGCAGGGTCAGTGTGAGGAAGCGCATCCACATTCTGATATACCGGACATTTAGGAGTATGTATTTCGGTAGCTTTAATAGCAGCTTCCAGTTCTATTTTAGCAGGATCCATTAATGGAGAATGGAAAGCACCACCCACTTTCAGCGGAAGAGCACGTTTTGCTCCGGCAGCTTTCATCAGTTCGCAAGCCTTTTCGATACCCGGTACAGAGCCGGAGATAACGATTTGTCCCGGGCAGTTGTAGTTGGCCGGTACGCAAACTTCACCTTCTGCATTTACTGCTGCGCAGATCTCTTCTACTTTTTCATCCGGCAATGCGATAATGGCAGCCATGGTGGAAGGAGTAGCTTCGCAAGCTTTCTGCATAGCCATTGCACGTGCATACACAAGCTTCAATCCATCTTCAAAACTCAATGCACCGGCAGCAACCAATGCAGAGAACTCACCAAGTGAGTGGCCGGCAGTCATTTCCGGTTTGAAGTCGTCGCCCATGCAAAGAGCAGAAATAACAGAGTGAAGGAAAACGGCAGGTTGAGTAACCTTTGTCTGACGAAGATCTTCGTCTGTGCCGTCGAACATGATATCTGTAATGCGATATCCGAGGATATCATTTGCTTTTTCAAACAATTCTTTTGCTAAAGCTGAGTTTTCATACAGGTCTTTACCCATTCCTACAAATTGAGCGCCTTGACCGGGAAATACAAATGCTTTCATATTTTTATTATTTAATTGATTTTTAATTGCGGGTGCAAAGTTACGTATTTTTATGATACAACCGCACAAAAAGTACACATTTGTGCAACGGTGTCCGGAAAATGCCATAAAGGGCCGTTACCATGGCCGATATTCAATTCTTTTCCTGCGATAATGGCTTGAGTGATATATGTTTTCGCATGCTGGATGGATTCTCGCATGGGGTAGCCTTTGGCAAGATAGGTGGCAATAGCGGAAGAGAGGGTGCATCCCGTTCCATGCAGATTATGGCTTTCTATTTTTTTCTCCTCATATATATGGTAGATAAATTCGGACGTATGCAAAAGGTCGCACATATTGTCTCCTTCCAGATGTCCGCCTTTTAGTAAGATATTAGTCTGATAATCATCCGTCAGCATTTTGGCAGCGGTCTGCATATCCTGAATGTTGTGAATACTTTTACCTGTAAGTACTTTTGCTTCGTCAATATTAGGGGTGATTAATGTGACAAGCGGTAAAAGTTCTTTTTTGATTTCTTCTATCGCTTCATCTGTCATAAGTTTCTTTCCGCTGGTAGACACCATTACCGGATCGTAAACGACGTATGCAGGCGAATATTTTTGTAGACAGTCGGAAATTACACGAACGATCTGAATGTCATTTATCATTCCTATTTTGATGGCAACCGGTTGCAGGTCGTCCATCACGGCTTCTATTTGCCCACGAACCATATCCGGAGAAATGGACTGTACGGCACGTACCCCCAGTGTGTTTTGTACGGTGATGGCAGTAATAGCCGATGCTGCATAGCCTCCTAAAGCCGAGATTGTTTTTATGTCTGCCTGAATACCTGCGCCTCCCGAACAATCGGAGCCGGCAATGGATAAAATGACTGGATGACGTTCCATTTTAGATTTTTTAATATTTACCCGACAAAGATAGAATAAAAAACGATAAGGTACAAAATGACATATCGTTTAAAATACAATAAGTACCTTTCCGGGCATCTGTTGGAAAAGATATGAAAAGTACTGATAATAAAGCGTCCATCTAGTTTTTGTACTTTATACAATTACTCACCCGTGGAAATACTAAAATACATATTGTAATTCGTAAGATAACACTAACTATTCATATTGTAGAATGTATGATATGTATTTATATGAAAAACAATGTTTTATAGCATAGTTCTTATTTTTGTTTTGATGGTTTTTAGCCTCTATATTTGCATCGTCTTAAAGAAATAGATATGCAAAATTTACAGAAAAATACACCTTTAGCAAACAATCATATATCAGTGGACTGTGTAGTGATTGGTTTTGACGGAGAACAACTGAAAGTGTTGCTTGTAAAACGTGCAGGTGAGGATAATGGAGAAGTATATCATGATATGAAACTTCCCGGAAGTCTTATCTATATGGATGAAGCCCTGGATGAAGCTGCACAACGAGTTTTGTATGAACTGACAGGACTTAAAAATGTGAATCTGATGCAGTTTAAAGCATTTGGTTCTAAAAACAGAACGAGTAATCCGAAAGATGTACGTTGGTTGGAAAGAGCTATGCAGTCAAAAGTGGAGCGTATTGTTACCATTGCATATTTGTCGATGGTGAAGATAGACCGTACATTGGATAAGAATCTGGACGATCACCAGGCTTGCTGGGTCGCTTTGAAAGACGTGAAAACACTGGCTTTCGACCATAATCTGATTATAAAGGAGGCAATGACTTATATTCGTCAGTTCGTAGAATTTAATCCTTCCATGTTGTTCGAACTGCTTCCGCGTAAATTTACAGCCGCACAATTAAGGACTCTTTTTGAATTAGTATACGACAAAGCCGTGGATGTGCGTAACTTCCATAAGAAAATAGCAATGATGGAATATGTAGTTCCTTTGGAAGAAAAACAACAAGGAGTGGCTCACCGTGCTGCCCGTTATTATAAATTTGATAAGAAGATATATAATAAGGTAAGAAGGTAGACCCTGTTCAAGTATTAAGTATCAAGTATTAAGTATTAGGCGTTGGATGTTAAAGCATTAATTGTCGGACATTGAGCGTAAATCGTAAATAGTAAATCGTTTAATCGTAAATAAAATTATGTTTCTATTAGGTTATGACATAGGTAGCTCGTCTGTAAAAGCGAGTTTGGTAAATGCGGAGACTGGTAAATGTGTATCCTCGGCATTTTTTCCGAAAACAGAAGCGAATATTATTGCAGTGAATCCCGGATGGGCGGAACAAGATCCTGAAAGTTGGTGGGAAAACTTAAAGTTGTCCACGCAGGCTATTATGACCGAATCCGGAGTTAGTGCCGCTGAAATTAAAGCCATCGGCATCTCTTATCAGATGCACGGATTGGTTTGTGTTGATAAGAATCAGCATGTATTGCGTCCTGCTATCATCTGGTGTGACTCCCGTGCGGTGCCATACGGTCAGAAAGCGTTTGAGACAATCGGGGAGGAGAGATGTCTTTCTCATTTGTTGAACTCACCGGGAAATTTTACCGCTTCCAAGTTGGCGTGGATTAAAGAAAACGAACCTGCCATCTATGAGCAGATTGATAAGATAATGCTGCCGGGCGATTATATTGCCATGAAGTTGAGTGGAGAAATCTGCACAACTGTTTCCGGACTTTCGGAAGGTATGTTCTGGGATTTCAAGAACAACCGGGTGGCTGATTTCTTAATGGATTATTACGGGTTTGATTCTTCTTTGATTGCAGATATTAAACCGACCTTTGCAGAGCAGGGACGTGTAAATGCAATAGCTGCCAAAGAGCTTGGACTGAAAGAAGGAACACCGATTACTTATCGTGCAGGCGACCAGCCTAACAATGCCCTTTCTTTGAATGTGTTTAATCCGGGAGAGATTGCTTCTACGGCAGGAACATCGGGAGTGGTTTATGGCGTGAACGGTGAAGTGAACTATGATCCGCAGTCACGCGTCAATACCTTTGCGCATGTCAATCATACCATAGATCAGACACGTTTGGGAGTATTGCTTTGCATCAACGGAACGGGTATTCTTAACTCATGGGTAAAACGCAACATTGCTCCCGAAGGAATATCTTATAATGAAATGAATGTGTTGGCTTCCAAAGCTCCTATCGGCAGTGCGGGAATCAGTATTCTGCCCTTTGGTAACGGTGCCGAACGTATGTTGAATAATAAAGAAATCGGTTGCAGCATCCGTGGACTGGACTTCAATGCACATGGCAAACATCATATTATTCGTGCCGCTCAAGAAGGTATTGTATTCTCTTTTAAATATGGCATTGATATCATGGAGCAAATGGGAATTCCTGTGAAGATGATCCATGCCGGACACGCTAATATGTTCTTGAGTTCTATCTTCCGCGATACTTTGGCGGGAGTCACAGGAGCTACTATCGAGCTTTACGATACGGATGGTTCCGTAGGCGCTGCGAAAGGTGCGGGTATCGGTGCAGGTATCTACAAGGATAACAATGAGGCATTTGCTACGCTTGACAAACTGGATGTGATTGAGCCTAATGTGGCAAAACGCCAGGAATATGCTGACGCGTACGCAAAATGGAAATACCGTCTTGAAAAGTCGATGACCGGTAACATACCGGCTCCGGTTCTGTCTTCAGATAAATAATTAACAATTTAAATAATAACCATTTTAAAAAATAAAAGAATTATGGCAACAAAAGAATTTTTCCCGGGAATTGAAAAGATTAAGTTCGAAGGTAAAGATAGTAAGAATCCGATGGCATTCCGTTACTACGATGCTGAAAAGGTTATCAACGGTAAGAAGATGAAAGATTGGTTGAGATTCGCTATGGCATGGTGGCATACTTTGTGTGCTGAAGGTGGCGACCAATTCGGTGGCGGAACAAAACAATTCCCTTGGAATAGTAATGCTGACGCTATACAAGCTGCAAAAGATAAAATGGACGCAGGTTTCGAATTCATGCAGAAAATGGGTATCGAATACTACTGTTTCCACGATGTAGACTTGGTTTCTGAAGGTGCAAGCATCGAAGAATACGAAGCTAACTTGAAAGCAATCGTAGCTTATGCAAAACAGAAACAAGCTGAAACAGGCATCAAACTGTTGTGGGGTACTGCCAACGTATTTGGCCATGCACGTTATATGAACGGTGCTGCTACTAACCCTGATTTTGACGTAGTAGCTCGTGCTGCTGTTCAGATTAAGAATGCAATCGATGCAACGATCGAACTGGGTGGTCAGAACTATGTATTCTGGGGTGGCCGTGAAGGCTATATGTCTCTTCTGAATACAGACCAGAAACGTGAAAAAGAACACTTGGCAAAAATGCTGACCATCGCTCGTGATTATGCTCGTGCCCGTGGTTTCAAAGGTACTTTCCTGATTGAGCCGAAACCGATGGAACCGACAAAACATCAGTATGATGTAGATACAGAAACAGTAATCGGATTCCTGAAAGCTCATGGCTTGGATAAAGATTTCAAAGTGAACATTGAAGTAAACCACGCAACTTTGGCTGGTCACACTTTCGAACACGAATTGGCAGTAGCAGTAGACAACGGCATGTTGGGTTCTATCGATGCTAACCGTGGTGATTATCAAAATGGTTGGGATACAGACCAATTCCCGATTGACAACTACGAACTGACACAAGCTATGATGCAAATAATCCGTAACGGTGGCTTGGGTAACGGTGGAACAAACTTCGACGCTAAGACTCGTCGTAACTCTACTGACCTGGAAGATATCTTCATCGCTCACATCGCAGGTATGGACGCTATGGCTCGTGCATTGGAAAGCGCAGCTGCTCTGCTGAACGAATCTCCCTATAAGAAAATGTTGGCTGACCGTTACGCTTCATTTGATGGCGGTAAAGGTAAGGAGTTTGAAGATGGCAAGTTGACTTTGGAAGATGTAGTTGCTTATGCAAAAGCAAATGGTGAACCGAAGCAGACTAGCGGTAAACAAGAACTTTATGAAGCAATTCTGAATATGTATTGCTAATTAACCCCACCACAGATTACACGGATTGTTACAGATTAATTTTCTTCTCTCTTATTTTGAATTTTATCTGTGTCAATCTGTGAAATCTGTGGTGATATAAATCCAACTACTACAACACTACTTTATCTACTTATAACCATGATTAATACAACGAACGAGGGTAGTAAACTCTACCTATATTCGATAACCTCTGTCGCCATTTTGGGAGGACTGCTTTTCGGATACGATACAGCGGTTATTTCCGGTGCAGAGAAAGGCTTGGAGGCTTTTTTCCTTTCGGCCTCTGATTTTCAATACAATAAAGTAATGCATGGAATCACATCTTCCAGTGCATTGATTGGCTGTGTACTGGGTGGTGCGATCTCCGGTATATTTGCTTCCCGTTTGGGACGTCGTAATTCTCTAAGGCTTGCTGCCGTACTTTTTTTCCTTTCAGCATTAGGTTCCTATTATCCGGAAGTCTTGTTTTTCGAATATGGAAAGCCGAACATGGATTTGCTGATTGCTTTTAATTTGTATCGTGTTTTGGGCGGTATCGGTGTTGGACTGGCTTCTGCAGTCTGTCCGATGTATATTGCTGAAATTGCTCCTTCTAATATTCGTGGAACGCTTGTATCGTGTAACCAGTTTGCTATCATCTTCGGTATGTTGGTAGTATACTTCGTGAATTTCCTGATTATGGGCGATCATCAAAATCCTATTATTTTGAAAGATGTAGCCGGTGTACTGTCTGTTAGTGCTGAATCTGATATGTGGACCGTTTATGAAGGATGGCGTTACATGTTCGGTTCGGAAGCTTTCCCTGCCGCTTTCTTCGGTTTGTTGTTGTTCTTTGTTCCCAAGACTCCTCGTTATCTTGTATTGATACAGCAGGATGAAAAGGCTTATTCGATCCTTGAAAAGATCAATGGTAAGACAAAAGCACAGGAAATTCTTAATGATATTAAAGCTACTGCTCATGAAAAGACAGAGAAAATCTTTACTTATGGAGTGGCAGTAATTGTGATCGGTATTTTACTTTCTGTATTCCAACAGGCTATCGGTATTAATGCAGTACTTTATTATGCTCCTCGTATTTTCGAAAATGCAGGTGCAGAAGGAGGTGGCATGATGCAGACAGTTATTATGGGTATTGTAAACATTGTCTTTACATTGGTTGCAATCTTCACTGTAGACCGCTTCGGACGTAAACCACTATTGATAATCGGTTCTATTGGTATGGCTGTAGGTGCATTTGCGGTAGCAATGTGTGATAGCATGGCAATAAAGGGTGTTCTCCCGGTACTTTCAGTGATTGTGTATGCAGCATTCTTTATGATGTCTTGGGGACCGATTTGCTGGGTGTTGATCTCGGAAATATTCCCGAACACCATCCGTGGTAAAGCGGTAGCAATCGCCGTAGCATTCCAATGGATATTCAATTACATTGTATCTTCTACTTTCCCGGCACTGTACGACTTCAGCCCGATGTTTGCATATAGTTTATATGGCATAATCTGTGTGGCTGCTGCTATCTTCGTTTGGCGTTGGGTGCCTGAAACGAAAGGTAAGACACTGGAAGATATGAGCAAACTTTGGAAGAAAAATAAATAAATTAGGTTAGTGTAACCTCATCATGCCATTATGACTTCGGTTTCTTGGCATGGTTCTACTAAGATTATGACATCGTACCAATGGTAGGGTGTCATAATTGTTTTTATTTGAAACTTTTGGGAACTACTATAAAGTTGAAAAAACATGAAAACATCTGCCACCTGCAACCAAACGCGTGTAATGCACTAATTGATAAATAGTTGGAGCGTTGCAGATACTGTTGCAGATAGGTTGCAGATCAAAGTATCTGCAACACAGTATAAACCTTACATAAGCCAATTCTCCAGGAGGGCAAAAGTTTATTGTATACATTAACTTCCCGTTTCCAGGCGGGGAACTGTCGTTTCCGGCATTAGAAATTACAGTTTCCACGG
>NZ_JAHQVH010000042.1:0-54692 GCF_019052435.1 Bacteroides sp. MSK.20.12
GATTCTGTGTAAGGAGTGTACTTCTTTTTTAATTCTTTCATGGGAATTTCGCATTGAAGAAGTGTCAACTTATTTAGTACACTACAGATACTGTCGTTTCCCCGTAGAGACACCACCATTTCTCCACGGAGTCACCCCAATTATCCCATAGCTTTGCACAAAGGAATCCAGGCTTTTTCTTTGATTATATAACGTGTTGCAGATACTTTATCTGCAACCTATCTGCAACAGGTATCTGCAACGTTCCAACTATTTATTAATTAGTGTGTTACACGCTTTTCGTTGCAGGTGGCAGATGTTTTTATGTTTTTCAACTTTATAGTAGACCAAACTTTCATTCATTTCTGCACCGTTTCATTCATTTTTATACTCTTTAATTCCATGATTAAAGAAAAGATAAAGAATTGTAGATTTAAAATGATACAAAGCAACTTATTGTGTATATTTGCGTTATTTATTGAGTAAAACTAATCAATATATTGAGTAAAAGTACTCATTCTATTGAATAAACAACAGAAAACATGTATAAAAGAGTTCAATATCAAACGATTACAAAAAGACTAAAAGAGCCTCGACATTTCCTGCAAGTAGTGTTAGGACCTCGCCAAGTTGGAAAGACTACAGTCATCAAACAAGTAGTCAATGATCTGAATCTACCTTATCAAATCTATTCGGCAGATAGTATTCCTGCTACACAGACATCTTGGATTTCAGACTGTTGGAATACGGCAAGAGTACAGATGCGAGTAGAAAAATTATCTGAATTTATTCTGATAATCGATGAAATTCAAAAAATAAAAAATTGGAGTGAAGTAGTCAAAAAAGAATGGGATGCAGATACATTCAATGATATTAATATGAAAGTCGTTCTTCTCGGCTCTTCACGTGTATTGTTAGAAAAGGGATTATCAGACTCGATGATGGGTCGCTTTGAAGAGATAAGAATGACACACTGGTCGTATCCGGAAATGCGGGATGCATTTAATATGAGTCTGGAACAGTATCTTTATTTCGGTGGATACCCGGGAGCAGCTTTTTTGATAGAAGATGAAGAACGCTGGGGACAATATATCAATGGAGCAATCATAGATGCCACTATCAATAAAGATATTTTATACGATTCCCCAATTAGCAAACCGGCATTATTACGGCAAACTTTTGAACTGGGAACTTCTTATTCCGGTGAAATCGTATCGCTGACCAAAATGGTAGGAGCATTACAAGACGCTGGAAATACAACAACGCTAGCAGGATATTTAAACTTACTGGGAGATAGCGGCTTACTGACCGGTTTACAAAAGTTTGCAATGGACAAGTCGCGCCAAAGAGCAAGCGCTCCTAAATTTCAGGTATTCAACAATGCTTTAAAAACCGTATATAATGATTTGACTTTTAAGGAGGCTATTCTCAACAGAAAAGAATGGGGACGTATTTTTGAATCTGCAATTGGTGCACATATTGTTTCCAACGCATTTACAGGTAACTATGAAGTATTTTACTGGAGAGAAAAAGATAAGGAAGTAGATTATATATTGAAAAAGAAAAACCGGATTGTAGCCATAGAAGTAAAAAGCAACAGTGAAATGTATAATGCAGGACTAGAAGAAATACGCAAAATGTATCAACCGTATGCTAGTTTCGTAGTCGGAGAAGGGGGCATGAAAGCCGAACAATTCTTAAGTATCAATCCTGCGAAGTTATTTGAATAAAGAAATACAGCAAGAAGATGCAGGCTTGAATAATGTTTTTCCCCGTATTATTCGCTAGAATCAAAGAAAGTACCTATCTTTACCGCAAGTATTTTTTATTATTCACCATTAAATGTAAAGATTATGGCAAGTAGAAGAGAACTCAAAAAGAACGTAAACTATATCGCAGGAGAATTATTCACCGAGTGTTTAATCAACAGCATGTTCATCCCTGGCACCGACAAGGTGAAAGCAGATGAACTGATGGCAGAGGTACTGAAGATGCAGGATGAGTTTGTCACTCGCATCAGCCACACAGAACCGGGCAACGTGAAAGGTTTTTATAAGAAATTCCGTGCTGATTTTAATGCAAAGGTAAACGAGATTATTGAAGCTATAGGGAAATTGAACTAACAACAGAATGAAAAAAGCAATTTATAGCTTTATCTATTACCGCCTGTTAGGGTGGAAGACAAACGTTACGGTGCCTAATTATGATAAATGCGTGATATGTGCCGCTCCACACACAACAAACCTTGATTTATTTATTGGAAAACTATTTTATGGTGCTATAGGCCGTAAGACAAGTTTCATGATGAAAAAGGAATGGTTTTTCTTTCCGCTTGGAATTTTTTTCAAAGCAGTTGGCGGAATTCCCGTCGACCGTAGTCGAAAAACTTCGCTAGTAGATCAAATGGTTCATAAATTTGCCGAATATAAAAAGTTTAATTTGGCTATCACTCCCGAAGGAACCCGTAAAGCGAATCCAAACTGGAAAAAAGGCTTTTATTTTATAGCCTTGAAAGCCCAGGTTCCGATCGTTCTGATTGGTATTGATTACAGCAAGAAAACGATTTCGGCAACGAAAGCTATCATGCCGTCAGGAGATATTAATAAGGACATGAGAGAAATCAAACTTTACTTCAAGGATTTCAAAGGAAAACATCCGGAGAATTTCGCTCTTGGAGAAATATGATTTAAGTATCAGGTATTAAGTATTAATCGTAGCTTTTGATATACTTATCCGCACGGCTTAATACTTAATACTTATTACTTAATACTTAGTTATCATGGAGTCTATCCGTATTTCTATCATACAAACCGATATTGTTTGGGAAAATAAACAAGAAAATCTCCGTTTGCTCTACGAAAAGCTGCAAAGTCTTCGTGGAATAACGGAGATTGTTGTTTTACCGGAGATGTTTTCTACCGGATTCAGTATGCAGAGTAAAATACTGGCAGAGCCAAATTCCGGGGAAACCATTACAACACTCAAACAATGGGCCGCCAAATTCCAGCTAGCCATTTGCGGAAGCTATATAGCAACAGAGAACAAACAGTTTTATAACCGTGCGTTCTTTCTGACACCGGAAGGAGAAGAGTTCTATTATGACAAACGACATCTGTTTCGTATGGGACGGGAAGCCGAACATTTTTCGGCCGGCGATAAACGACTCATCATCCCCTATCACGGATGGAATATCTGCCTGCTGGTTTGCTATGACCTTCGTTTCCCTGTATGGAGCCGAAACGTAGGCAACGAGTACGACCTTTTAATATATGTAGCCAACTGGCCTATCCCCCGCCGTCTGGTTTGGGATACTCTACTCCGGGCACGCGCTTTAGAAAATCAATGCTATGTATGCGGTGTCAACAGAGTAGGTACAGACGGATACCAACTTGCATATAATGGAGGAAGTAAAGTCTACTCCGCTTTCGGAGAAGAAATCGGCTCATTTCCAGATGGAAAGGAAGGAATAACGACTGTCAGTGTAAATCTCACTGCTCTCCACCAATTCAGAGAGAAGTTCCCGGTATGGAAAGATGCAGACGAATTCCATCTATAACATTTGCCAAATAACAAATGTTAAAAACAGATTCATGTAGCAACAATACCTAGAACTCGGTAGTTAATTATATAGACTTCTTTTGTATCTTTGTCGTGAAAATACAGTCGTAAGGACGCTAATCTTACATAACTTAATTAACAACTTTATGAAAACAAATCTTAGTTCTCAAATCAGTCTCCACCGGGTCTCCCCCAGATACTACAGACCGGAGAATGCATTTGAAAAATCAGTCTTGACAAGACTCGAAAAAATCCCTACGGACATCTACGAATCCGTAGAAGAAGGTGCTAACTATATTGCTCGCGAAATAGCACAAACCATCCGCGAAAAACAAAAAGCAGGACGCTTCTGCGTATTGGCACTCCCCGGAGGTGATTCGCCCAGCCACGTATATACCGAACTCATCCGCATGCATAAGGAAGAAGGTCTTAGCTTCCGCAATGTAATCGTATTTAATATGTATGAATATTATCCGTTGGCTCCCGATGCAATCAACAGCAACTTCAATGCTTTGAAGAGTATGTTATTGGATCACATCGATATTGACAAACAGAATATATTCACTCCCGACGGAAGCATTCCCAAAGATACCATCTTCGAATATTGCCGTCTGTACGAACAACGCATTGAAAGCTTCGGAGGTATTGATATTGCCTTGTTGGGCATTGGCCGTGTAGGTAACATCGCGTTCAACGAACCGGGTTCCCGGCTGAATTCTACCACTCGTCTGATCTTGTTGGATAATGCATCACGCAACGAAGCATCCAAGATTTTCGGAACGCTGGATAATACGCCGATCAGTTCTATTACAATGGGTGTATCCACTATCCTTGGCGCAAAGAAGGTTTATCTGCTTGCATGGGGGGAAAACAAAGCAGCTATGATTAAAGAATGTGTGGAAGGTGCGATCACTGACACTATTCCGGCTTCTTATCTGCAAACTCACAACAACGCGCATGTAGCTCTTGATCTTTCAGCTGCTATGAACTTAACACGTATCCAACGTCCGTGGCTGGTAACTTCTTGCGAATGGAATGATAAACTAATCCGTAGTGCCATCGTTTGGTTGTGTCAGTTGACTGGCAAACCGATTCTGAAGTTGACAAATAAAGACTATAACGAAAACGGTTTGAGTGAACTTCTGGCACTTTACGGTTCTGCGTACAATGTAAACATCAAAATCTTCAATGATTTACAGCACACCATTACCGGATGGCCGGGTGGCAAACCTAATGCTGATGACACCTACCGTCCGGAACGTGCAAAACCGTATCCGAAACGTGTAATCATTTTCTCTCCGCATCCGGATGATGACGTTATTTCGATGGGTGGTACGCTTCGTCGTTTGGTGGAGCAGAAACATGAAGTACACGTAGCTTACGAAACTTCCGGCAATATCGCCGTTGGCGACGAAGAAGTAGTTCGTTTCATGCATTTCATCAACGGATTCAACCAGCTCTTCAATAACAGCGCAGATCAGGTTATCAATGAGAAATATGCAGAAATACGTAATTTCTTGAAAGAGAAGAAAGATGGCGATATGGACAGTCGTGACATTCTGACTATCAAAGGTCTGATTCGTCGTGGTGAAGCCCGTACAGCTTCTTCTTACAACAATATCCCATTAGATCGCGTACACTTCCTCGACTTGCCGTTCTATGAAACAGGTAAGATTCAGAAAAACCCGATCAGTGAAGCAGACGTGGAAATCGTACGTAACTTGCTTCGTGAAGTGAAACCTCATCAGATTTTCGTTGCAGGTGACTTGGCCGACCCGCACGGAACACACCGTGTATGTACGGACGCCGTATTCGCAGCCGTTGATCTTGAAAAAGAAGAAGGTGCCAAATGGCTGAAAGACTGCCGTATCTGGATGTACCGTGGTGCGTGGGCTGAATGGGAAATCGAAAATATTGAAATGGCAGTGCCGATCAGTCCGGAAGAACTTCGTGCAAAACGTAACTCTATCCTGAAACATCAGTCGCAGATGGAAAGCGCTCCGTTCCTGGGTAATGACGAACGTTTGTTCTGGCAACGTAGCGAAGACCGCAACCGTGGCACAGCTACTTTGTATGATAAGTTAGGACTGGCTTCTTACGAAGCAATGGAAGCATTTGTAGAATACGTTCCTTTATAAGAATAATATTCTTAATTAAGAGAATATAAAACAATGAAAGAAGAGTGGGAAGTTTCGATACTTCTCGCTCTTTTTTTGTTATTTTTGCGGGGATAATTCACCACAGAGGAAAGGAGGACACAGAGTTATTATGAACAACCATTTTTATATCGCTTCATAGATTTGACCTCCGTGTCCTCCTTTCCTCTGTGGTGAAAATGAGAACAAAAGCATTGAATAATGAAAAAGATAATAGTGTTTCTTCTATGCCTTACTGTAAGTGCTAATTTTCTTTTCGCTCAAGATATTGAAAGAAATGTAAAAGAACGGCTGACGGATTACTTCAACAAATATACCGCAACAGCCAAAATCAGCACTCCTAAACTGAACAGTTTCGATATAAATTATGATCGCAAGACAATTGCAATCTACGCATCGGAAAGTTTCGCCTATCAGCCTTTCCGTCCGGAAACTGTAGAATACATTTATAATCAAGTTAAAGAACTGCTTCCGGGGCCTGTTCATTATTACCAGCTCACCATTTATGCAGATGGAAAACCTATTGAAGATTTGGTTCCTAATTTCTACCGGAATAAGAAAAAGGATAAGGAGCGGTTATCTTTGAATATAGACTATAAAGGAGCTCCCTGGGTGAAAAACATCTCACGCCCCAATGAAATTTCACGCGGACTGCAAGACCGTCATATCGCAATCTGGCAAAGCCACGGCAACTACTTCAAAAATGATAAAAACGAATGGGGATGGCAACGCCCTCGATTATTCTGCACCACGGAAGATATGTTCACTCAATCTTTCGTTCTTCCATACGTGATTCCCATGTTGGAGAATGCTGGAGCGATTGTTTATACTCCCCGTGAACGGGATACGCAGAAGAATGAAATCATCGTAGATAATGACACTCCCAATGCTTCCCTTTATCTGGAAGTGGGTAGCAAAAAAGCTAATTGGACAAATGCTCCGGTAAGAGGATTTGCTCAAAAGAAAACGATTTATAAAGAGGGAGAGAATCCTTTCACTGACGGAACCTGCCGTTTCATACCAACCGAAAGAAAGAAAAAGAAGAATAAAGACCAGGTATTTGCCGAATGGGTACCTACTCTACCGGCAACAGGCAAGTATGCCGTTTATGTTTCTTATCAGACACTCCCCAATAGTGTAAGCGACGCCAAATATCTGGTATTCCATAACGGAGGAGTAACCGAATTTAAAGTTAATCAGAAAATAGGTGGAGGCACATGGGTTTACCTCGGAACGTTTGAATTTGATAAAGGGAACAACGACTACGGCATGGTGGTACTTAGCAACGAAAGTAGCGAACATGGAGTTGTATGCGCCGATGCAGTACGTTTTGGAGGTGGAATGGGAAACATTGCCCGTGGAGGAAGAACCAGCGGGCTACCCCGTTATTTGGAAGGAGCACGCTACTCTGCGCAATGGGCGGGAATGCCATACGAAGTATATGCAGGACGTAAAGGTGAAAACGACTATACAGACGACATCAACACACGTTCCAACGCTATCAACTATTTGTCGGGCAGTTCTGTCTACAACCCGCAACAATCGGGTTTAGGCGTACCTTTGGAAATGACTATGGCGTTGCACAGTGATGCCGGATGCAGCAAGACTGATGAGCTTATCGGATCGCTCGGTATCTATACCACCGATTTCAATAATGGAAAGCTGAATACAGGAACAGACCGGTATGCATCACGTGATTTAGCCGATATTCTGCTCACACAGATTCAAAAAGATATTTATTCCAGTTACAGCATCCCCTGGACACGCCGCAGTATGTGGAACCGGAATTACAGTGAAACACGTCTCCCGGCTACACCTTCTACGATTATCGAACTGCTCTCCCATCAGAATTTCGCAGATATGCAGTTAGGGCATGATCCGAACTTCAAGTTTACAGTGGGACGAGCCATTTACAAAGGTATTTTGCAGTTCATTACCAGCCAGCATGATAAAGAATATATAGTTCAGCCCCTGCCAGTCAGCAATTTCGCCATTCAATTCGGAAAGAAAAAGAATACGCTGGAACTTTCATGGAAAGGTGAAGATGATCCGCAAGAACCGACTGCACGCCCACGGGAATACATCGTATATACACGCATCGGTTATGGAGGCTTTGACAATGGAACCTTAGTCAGCAAAACGTCCCACACTGTTAAAATAGAACCGGGGCTCGTTTATTCATTCAAAGTGACTGCCGTAAACCGCGGCGGGGAAAGCTTTCCCTCCGAAATCCTTTCCGCTTATAAAGCCAAACGCGAACAGGAAAAGGTAATTATCATCAATGGCTTTGACAGAATCAGCGGTCCGGCGATCATTAATACTTCTGATAGAGCAGGATTCGATTTATCACAAGATCCCGGAGTCCCGTATATATCAAACATTTCGTTTTGCGGAGCACAAACAGGCTTCGACCGTACACAAGCCGGAAAAGAAGGAAAAGGCAGTCTGGGACATAGCGGAAACGAGTTAGAAGGAATGAAAATAGCGGGGAACACATTCGATTATCCTTTTATTCATGGAAAAGCGATTCAGGCAGCCGGCAAATATAGTTTTGTGTCATGCAGTGACGAAGCGGTAGAAAACGGATTGGTTACGTTAGAAGATTATCCGGTGGTAGATTATATCCTGGGACTGGAAAAAGAAGACCCCGCAAATAAAGCGTACTACAAGACATTCTCCTCGGCTATGCAACGAATTATGACCAGTTATTGTCAGTCGGGAGGTAGTCTATTTGTCAGCGGTGCTTATGTAGGAAGCGATATGAGCGGCACACAAGGCAACCGGGAGTTTACAGAGAAAATACTGAAATATGGTTATCAAAGTAGCCTGACGGATAAGAGTGCAAATCAGATTAAAGGATTGGGGCGCACGATCACGATCCCGCGTCTGCCCAATGAGAACAGTTATGCGGTTCCTGCAGCAGATTGCATCGTTCCCGTAGATACTGCTTTCCCTGTATTTACGTATGTACCCGGCAATCAGAGCGCAGGTATCGCTTACAAAGGAAACTACCGCACTTTTGTATTGGGCTTTCCTTTCGAAAGCATCCAGTCGGAAGCGGATCGGGCAACCATCATGGCAGGCATCTTGGGATTCTTTACTCAAAAATAAAAAATATCCTTTTTTTTTAATCCGTTTCTCATTTTAAATTCTATCTTTGCTACTATAATAACCTTTAAAACTAAAAAACAATGTATACTATACAAGCAAATCCTAGCGGTACACGCAGCATAGAAGTATCTAATGAAAACTTGAGAACAATTGAGAAATATGCTCTGTTCCGTCATCTTATCGACAGTACCGGTATTGTAGATGAAGCAGTTCTGGATAAGTTGAAACTTAATATCCGCTCCCTTATCGCCAGTCAGGAAGAAGACAGTAAAGACTTGCTGGACCTTTGTATCGACGTGATTTATCACAATAATATGAAGGCATTCGGTCTGCAACAGCTCATTAAGCTCTATCTTACCTGGCTTTCCAACACGGAAGCGGAAGAAGAGGAGGAATAATGATTACGGTAGATACCTGCGGAATAACAGCATACAGTCCGCTGATTCCTGCAATAAGAGCAATGTGCACTGCCTCTCCGGGAGAAACGATAGAGATTATCATGAACCATGCTGACGCGTTTCAGGATCTAAAGGAATATCTGTCCGAACAAGGTATCGGTTTTCGTGAAATCTATGATGGAGAACAAATGACATTACAGTTCACAATCAATGGGAAGTTATAAAAAAACATCTCAATGATTGAAGCAAAACATCCCGATAATCGAAGTTAAACATCTCAATGAATAAAAAAATCATTGGGATGTTTTTTATTATCCGTATCTTTGCAGCATGAAAGAATATCGATTGACTGACTGGTTACCTACTACCAAGAAAGAAGTAGAACTTCGCGGATGGAATGAATTGGATGTCATTCTATTCAGTGCTGACGCCTATGTGGATCACCCTTCTTTTGGTGCTGCCGTTATTGGACGGATTCTTGAAGCGGAAGGTTTGAAAATAGCCATTGTACCCCAGCCCAACTGGCGTGACGACCTGCGTGACTTCAAGAAGTTGGGACGCCCACGGCTATTCTTCGGTATCTCCGGTGGATGTATGGACTCAATGGTAAATAAATACACAGCCAACAAACGATTGCGCAGCGAAGATGCATATACCCCGGACGGTCGTCCGGATATGCGTCCGGAATATCCTTCTACGGTTTATAGCCAGATACTAAAGAAACTTTATCCGGATGTTCCCGTAGTTATCGGAGGAATCGAAGCCAGTTTAAGACGGTTAAGTCATTACGATTATTGGCAGGACAAAGTGCAAAAGAGCATTTTATGCGACAGCGGTGCCGACCTGCTCATTTACGGAATGGGAGAAAAACCACTTCCAGACCTGGTGAAGAATATGAAAAGTCTGCTTACTGCTGAAGAGCCAGTACTGACAAGCAGTAAATTCAGAACAATCATCGGATCAGTTCCTCAAACAGCCTATCTTTGTCGTGCAACAGAATGGACCTCTGCCGAAGATGACCTTCCACTTTATTCGCACGAAGAATGTCTGGCAGATAAAAAGAAACAGGCAAGCAATTTCCGGCATATCGAAGAAGAATCCAACAAATATTCGGCTTCCCGAATCACGCAAGCCGTCGGAAACAAGATAGTAGTAGTCAATCCTCCATATCCTCCGATGAGCCAGGAAGATCTCGATCGTTCGTTTGATTTGCCATATACCCGGCTACCTCATCCTAAATATAAAGGGAAACGGATTCCGGCTTATGACATGATTAAGTTTTCCATCAACATTCACCGGGGATGTTTCGGCGGTTGTGCCTTCTGCACCATTTCCGCTCATCAGGGAAAGTTTATCGTCAGCCGTAGCAAAGAGTCCATACTGAAAGAGGTGAAAGAGGTCATCCAGTTACCCGATTTCAAAGGATATTTAAGCGATTTGGGTGGTCCTTCCGCTAACATGTATCAGATGAAAGGAAAAGACGAAGCTATTTGCAAGAAGTGCAAACGACCGTCATGTATCCATCCGAAAGTTTGCCCGAATCTAAATACCGACCATCGCCCCTTACTGGATATTTACCGTGCAGTAGATGCCTTGCCCGGAATAAAAAAATCGTTTATCGGTAGCGGAATACGCTATGACCTGTTACTTCATCAAAGTAAAGATGAAGCGATCAACCGCAGCACTGCCGAGTATACCCGTGAATTGATTGTCAATCACGTAAGTGGTCGGCTGAAAGTAGCTCCGGAGCATACCAGTGACCGGGTATTATCTGTGATGCGCAAACCTTCTTTCGAGCAATTTGAAACATTCAAAAGGATATTCGACCGTATCAACCGGGAAGAGAATCTACGTCAACAACTGATTCCGTATTTCATTTCCTCGCATCCCGGATGCAAAGAAGAAGATATGGCGGAACTTGCCGTTATCACTAAACGTCTGGACTTCCACCTGGAACAAGTGCAGGACTTCACTCCTACTCCGATGACGGTTGCTACCGAAGCTTGGTATACCGGATTCCATCCATACACGTTAGAACCGATATTCAGTGCTAAAACCCAACGGGAGAAACTAGCACAACGACAGTTCTTCTTCTGGTATAAGCCGGAAGAAAGGAGAAATATCATCAATGAGTTGAGACGTATCGGACGTTCTGATTTGATAGACAAATTATACGGAAAAAGATAATTCGCTCCATTCCATCACTTACAAAACCACCTCTAAAAAGGAGCCTTATCAGGATCTTGGCGAGTATCAAAAACAGCTTCCACAAGAATCTGCTTTTCAAGTACCCGATAATAGACTTTGAAATAATCACAATGAAAAACACGTATATTAGGAACAGAAGTAGCTTTATACATATAAGGATATTTAGCGACTAATTGCAATACGTCTCTCACCATTGTATAAATGGAACGGCTATATTGGGTATTTCCATTTCTCACATTATAGAAAGTCAGAATTTGCTGAAAAACAATAGTCGCTGTTTCTGTCCAGACTATTTTTAACTTAGCCATTGTTCCACCAGCTTATCCACATCCTCTTGAGTATGCAATCTACCCTCCTCATAATCTTTTTCAGAATGCATTATAATTTCCTGTTCATATTCTGTAGGAACATAAAGATTTGCATTAGGAGTAGTTACATGATAAGCAGCCACTGGTTCATTGACCTGTGGCAATTCATTATTTTGAGGTTTATATGATTTCTTAGCCATATCAGTTATTAAGATATCTACAAAGATAAAGATCCCCTTGGTATAAAACAAACAATTCCTCGCTTATCTTCCCCGAAAAGCTTATTTATTCTTCTTTCACTGGCAACGCCACAATCTCCTGCAACACACTGACTGCCGTCTCCACATTAGTAACATTTTTAATCAACATACTCCGTCTGCCATTTTGCTCACGCAGATCACAGCGCCGGGTATACTTCATCATATAGTCTATCACTTTACCGAAAGCCTTACTTTGATAGAACGGACTATCCGGATTGGAAACAAAGAACAAGGTCATTCGGCCGCCTTTCAGGAAAATCTTCTCTGCTCCCAAACGCGCTGACAAACGGCGTAAAGGAACAATGCGGAGTAATTCTTCCGTTTCCCGGGGAACCGGACCGAAGCGGTCTTCCAAGCGGGAGCGGAAAGCCTCCACATCCTTATCCAATGTCAGTCCATCCAGTTCACGATAGAGCAACATACGTTCGCTGCTGCCAGTTACGTAGTTGGCCGGCAATAAAAGTTCGAGGTCACTTTCTACCTGACACTCCTCTACAAATTCTTCTCCACTAATTTGTCCTTCACCTTTTATTTCATCAGCATACAGTTCTGCAAATTCATCTGTTTTCAGTTCATGGACAGCTTCAGTCAGAATCTTCTGATATGTTTCATATCCTAAATCAGCAACAAAGCCACTTTGCTCGGCTCCGAGCAAATTTCCGGCTCCACGAATGTCCAAATCCTGCATGGCAATATGAATACCACTTCCCAAATCACTAAAGTTCTCAATTGCTTGAAGACGTCGTCTCCCTTCGGTAGTCAGACTACTCAACGGAGGAGCCAGCAGATAACAGAATGCTTTCTTGTTACTACGCCCTACCCGTCCACGCATCTGATGGAGGTCACTCAATCCGAAGTTTTGCGCCTGATTGATAATGATGGTATTTGCATTCGGAATATCGATACCACTTTCGATGATTGTGGTTGCCAAGAGCACGTCATAGTCATAGTTGACAAAATCCAGAATAATTTTCTCCAGTTCTGTCGGCTCCATCTGCCCGTGTCCGATTGCTACACGACAATCCGGGATATGGCGCTCTATCATTGCTTTCAGTTCCGGCAAGTTCGCAATCCGGTTATTGACGAAAAAGACCTGCCCGTTACGGCTCATCTCAAAGTTGATGGCATCCGTAATCACTTCTTCATTAAAAGTATGCACTTCGGTCTGAATCGGATAGCGGTTAGGCGGCGGAGTGGAAATCACGCTCAAATCACGCGCACCCATCAACGAAAATTGAAGGGTACGGGGAATCGGAGTAGCAGTCATTGTGAGTGTATCTACATTCACTTTCAATTGACGCAGCTTTTCTTTTACGGAAACTCCGAATTTCTGTTCTTCGTCAACAATCAGCAGTCCCAAGTCTTTAAACTGAACATCCTTGCCTAAGATACGGTGAGTACCTATCAGAATACCGACATCTCCATCCTTCAGTCCTTTCAATACAGCTTTGGTTTGTGCGGCAGTACGTGCGCGACTTAAATATTCCACCCGGCATGGCAGTCCTTTCAGACGTTCGCGGAATGTTTGAAAATGCTGGTAAGCAAGCACCGTTGTCGGAACCAGAACGGCCACTTGTTTATTATCGGCAACAGCTTTGAAAGCGGCACGGATTGCAACTTCTGTTTTTCCAAATCCTACATCTCCACAAACCAGACGGTCCATCGGGCGGTCACTTTCCATATCCGCTTTGACATCAATCGTCGCCTTACTCTGATCCGGTGTATCTTCATAAATAAAGGATGCTTCCAACTCACGCTGCAAGAAACTATCGGGACTATAAGAGA
Organism: Bacteroides sp. MSK.20.12; assembly: GCF_019052435.1. Classification (NCBI taxonomy): domain Bacteria; kingdom Pseudomonadati; phylum Bacteroidota; class Bacteroidia; order Bacteroidales; family Bacteroidaceae; genus Bacteroides; species Bacteroides sp. MSK.20.12. The sequence goes on from NZ_JAHQVH010000042.1 coordinate 13,764, forward strand.
ACCCTTTTTCCTGACGACGCTGCGAATACAATTTTATCAAATCGCGGGCAATATCCTTGATTTTGCTCTTCGTACGTTCTTTCAGTTTCTCCCATGCCCCTGTACCTAATTTGTTAAGCCGGGGAGCCTCTCCCTCCTTACCTTTATATTTAGAAACTTTATGCAGTGAATGAATGGAAACGAACACTACATCTTCATTCTGAAACACCAGTTTCAAAACTTCCTGCGTAGTATCACCATTCGGTATACGCACCAAACCGGAAAAACGTCCGATACCATGATCGGTATGCACCACATAATCCCCCGGAGTAAACTGGTTCAGTTCTTTTAAAGATAGTGCCACTTTTCCCGAACGAGCTTTATCACTTTTCAGGTTATATTTATGGAAACGGTCAAACAACTGATGGTCGGTGAAGATACAGAGCCGTAGTGTGTTATCTACAAATCCTTCATGTATGGTACGCTCTACGGGAGTAAAATTAATCTGATCGCCCCGATCTTCAAAAATAGCCTTGATACGATCTGTCTGCTTCATACTGTCACTACAGATATATAGCGAATAACCTTTTTCCAAATAATCTTTGAAAGAAGAAGCTACCAAATCGAAATTCTTATGAAAGATGGGTTGGGCAGATGTATTGAAAGTAACACTGGCATTCGGCGTTCCGGTTGGTTTGTTACCAAATTCCAATCGGCGGAAATCGAGTGCTCGTACAGTAAATTCACTGCCGTCTATCAATTTTCCCTCCAATGTAATGCCTCCATTCTCTGCGGCTTCCTGGACAGCTATTGCCTGGGGAGTCAACGCTTCATCATGCACCACCTGGATTCGTTCACGCAACCAAAGAAAATCGCGCATTGCCAGAGTAGTATCTTTCGGGATAAAATCCAGAAAGGAAGTTGTCACGTCTCCTGTCACTGCTAAATCGGGAACAATAGACACTCCACTTTTCTTCTCGCGGGATAATTGGGACTCAACTTCAAAGGTACGTATACTTTCTACTTCATCACCAAAGAAATCAATACGATAAGGATATTCCGAAGCAAAAGAGAAAACGTCGATAATGCTACCGCGAACAGCGTATTGCCCCGGTTCATATACATAATCTACGTATTCGAAGCCATAACTATGCAACACATCAGTGATAAACGTGGTATCCACTTTCTCCCCTACATTCAGTTTCAGGGTTTTATCGCTCAATTCCTTTCGCGACACTACTTTCTCTGCCAATGCATCCGGGTACGTAACGATACATAGTCCCTCCTCCCCTTTTTGCAAACGGCTAAGTACTTCCGTGCGCAGAATCTCATTGGCTGCGTCTTTTTGCCCATATTTAATAGAGCGACGGAATGAAGATGGAAAGAATAACACCTTTTCCGTCCCCAATATCTGCGTCAAGTCATGATAAAAATAGCCGGCTTCTTCAAGATCACCTAAAATAAAGACAAACGGACAACCACCCTCTTGTACCAATACAGAAGAAAAAAGAGAAGCAGCAGATGCACACAGTCCTCCGCAAAAAACAGTCTGAACAGAAGTGTCCTTCAACAAGCGTTTCATTACTGCCATATTGGGGTGGGCAGCATATTGTTGTTGCAATTCAGTTATTGTCATACCTATAAAATTTCCCCGCAAAATTACAAAAAAGAATCGCAGGACAGACATAAGTGTGGGAAAGTTTTCATCCCCCCAAAGTTTCTCGGTGAGAAACAAAGTGTTCCACACCGAGAAACAACTTGTTTCACACCGAGGAACAAACCGTTTCACACCAAGAAACAAAAGATTGCATTCTGCTCTTCACGTTAAATTTTCCTTAGTTCGGCTATAACTAAAGGAAAAGAACTACTTTTGTTTTAAATTTTATAGTATCTATATGCAGACATCGGATAGCATTGTAATTATCCCTACCTATAATGAACGGGAGAACATAGAAAATATCATCCGTGCCGTATTCGGCCTTCCCAAAGTATTCCATATTCTGGTAATAGAAGACGGCTCTCCGGACGGAACGGCAACCATCGTAAAAACCTTGCAACAAGAATTTCCCGAACGGCTTTTTATGATTGAGCGTAAAGGGAAACTGGGATTGGGTACTGCCTATATTACCGGATTTAAATGGGCACTGGAACACGCATACGAGTATATCTTTGAAATGGATGCCGACTTCAGTCATAATCCGAACGATTTGCCCCGTTTGTATCAGGCTTGTTCGGAACAGGGTGGAGATGTATCCATCGGCTCCCGCTACATCAGCGGAGTGAATGTAGTGAACTGGCCGATGGGACGGGTATTGATGTCGTACTTTGCCTCCAAATATGTGCGGTTCATCACAGGAATACCCGTACACGACACGACTGCCGGATTTGTCTGCTACCGCCGTCAGGTACTGGAAATGATTGATTTGGATCATATCCGTTTTAAGGGATATGCTTTTCAGATTGAAATGAAATTCACCGCTTACAAATGTGGTTTTAAAATCATCGAAGTTCCCGTGATTTTCATTAATCGTGAACTAGGGACTTCCAAGATGAATAGCAGCATCTTTGGAGAGGCCATATTTGGTGTGATTAAATTAAAAGTAAATAGTTGGTTCCATAAATTCCCGCAAAAGTCATGAAACGTACACTGATTCAAAATGCCGTTATTGTTAACGAAGGAAGAAAAGTACTGGGTTCAGTAGTCATTGAAAATGGAAAGATAGCCGAAATATTGGTGGGTGAAGAAAAAGCAACTGCCCCTTGTGACGAAGTCATTGACGCAAGCGGGTGTTATCTCCTGCCGGGTGCCATCGACGAACATGTTCATTTCCGCGATCCCGGACTGACTCATAAAGCTGATATTACCACAGAAAGCCATGCCGCTGCAGCAGGAGGTGTCACTTCCATCATGGATATGCCCAATACAAACCCGCAGACTACGACGCTGGAGGCTTTGGAAGAGAAATTCATCCTACTAGGTGAGAAATCAGCAGTCAACTATTCCTGCTATTTCGGAGCAACGAATAATAACTATACCCAGTTTGCGCAACTGGATAAACACCGGGTTTGTGGCGTGAAGTTATTTATGGGTTCAAGCACCGGCAATATGCTGGTAGACCGGATGGCCAGCTTGCGTAATATATTCGGCGGAACCGATCTGCTCATCGCCGCCCATTGCGAAGACCAGGGAATTATCAAAGAAAATACGGATAAATATAAGAAAGAATACGGAGACGATGTACCTCTGGCTCTTCATCCGCTTCTCCGTTCGGAAGAGGCTTGCTATCGTTCGTCCGAGCTGGCTGTGCAACTGGCACGGGAAACAAATGCCCGCCTGCACATCATGCATATTTCCACCGCTAAAGAGTTGAGTCTGTTTTCCAACGTTCCTCTGGCACAAAAAAGAATTACAGCAGAAGCCTGCGTTTCTCATCTACTCTTTACAGAAGAAGATTATCAGACATTGGGTGCCCGCATTAAATGTAACCCTGCCATCAAGACTGCACAAGACCGGAAAGCCTTGCAAAAGGCTGTCAACAGCGGTCTGATTGATGCCATCGCAACCGATCATGCCCCACACTTGCTTAGTGAAAAAGAAGGAGGTGCATTAAAGGCAATGTCCGGGATGCCGATGATTCAGTTCTCGCTAGTCAGCATGTTGGAGTTGGCAGATAAAGGAGCGTTTACCATCGAAAAAGTGGTAGAAAAAATGGCTCATGCTCCCGCACAGATGTATGAGATACCAAACAGGGGATTCATCCGCAAAGGCTATCAGGCTGACCTGGTATTAGTACGTCCCGACTCCGAATGGACCGTTACCACAGACTGCATCTTAAGCAAATGCAAATGGAGCCCGCTGGAAGGCCATACATTCAACTGGAAGGTAGAGAAAACATTTGCAAACGGACATCTGTTATATAACAACGGAGAAATAGACGAGTCTTATCGCGGACAAGAATTGTTCTTCGAACGATAAATGATAATTTTGCGGAGTGCCCTGAAAGGGCTTAATTATATAGCGTAGGGCAACGCCCTACGAAAAAACGGTAGTCTGAATTTGCGCCCTGAAAGGGCATAATTGTATACAGTTCCGCCCTTTCAGGGCTTGTGGCTGGTGTGTTTTTTTCGTAGGGCGTTGCCCTACGCTATATAATTAAGCCCTTTCAGGGCACCCCAATAAATATATAATTGTAAGGCTTTCAGCTTAACCGATAAAATCTCATTTAACCGATAAATTCCCATTTATCATTTCAAATTCCCATTTAATTGTATAAATTATGATTCTATCTTATAAAATACACACAGTTACCCCCTACATCAACTGGGTTTACTTTTTCCACGCATGGGGTTTCCAGCCACGTTTTGCAGCCATCGCCAACATTCACGGATGTGACGTCTGCCGTGCTTCGTGGCTGACGACTTTTCCGGAAGAAGAGCGTAACAAGGCCTCCGAAGCCATGCAGCTATTTAAAGAAGCCAACCGGATGCTCGATCTGCTCGACCGGGATTATGAGGTAAAGACCCTATTCAAGCTCTGTAAAGCGAACGCTGACGGAGATAATTTGATTATTGAGAAAGAAAAAGACCAATTCGTCACCTTTCCTTTACTGCGTCAGCAGACGCCCAAAAGAGATGGAAGCCCTTTCCTTTGTCTAAGCGACTTTATTCGTCCTCTTTCTTCCGGCATCCCCGACACCATCGGTGCTTTTGCTTCTTCTATTGATGCGGACATGGAAGGACTGTATGAACAGGATCCATATAAACACTTACTTGTCCAAACCCTCTCCGACCGACTGGCAGAAGCTGCAACAGAAAAGATGCATGAGTATGTACGAAAAGAAGCATGGGGATATGCCAAAGAAGAAAATCTGGGCATAGCGGATTTATTGGTCGAGAAATATCAAGGTATTCGCCCTGCCGTCGGCTACCCGTCTTTACCGGATCAGTCTGTCAACTTCCTGTTGGATGAACTGCTGGACATGAAACAGATAGGTATTTCATTGACTGAAAACGGGGCCATGTATCCGCACGCTTCTGTTTGCGGACTTATGTTTTCACATCCGGCTTCCGAATATTTCTCTGTAGGAAAGATTGGAGAAGACCAACTCGAAGATTATACCCGCCGCCGGGGAAAAAGCATCGAAGAAATGCGCAAGTTTCTGGCAGCGAATCTTCAATAATCATCATTCTCCTGTGATTTTTCTCCTTTTCTCACGACTAACTAACCAGAAAAGCAATCATAGACTTCATGAGAGAACAAACAACAGAAGCCAATCCTCCTATTGAGCAAGAGTTCTTGTCGGTAATCCGCGAATATGAACGGGTGATCTACAAAGTGTGCTATCTGTACGCCAACCCCAATGCTCCGCTCAATGACCTTTATCAGGATGTGCTACTGAATCTTTGGAAAGCTTATCCTAAATTCAGAAAAGAATGTAAAGTATCTACATGGATTTATCGTATTGCTCTCAACACTTGTATCAGTTTTTATCGTAAAGAAAAGAATGTACCGGAAATTGTCAGTCTCACCAAAGATACTGACTGGACCATAGAAGCACACGACCCGATCAACGAAATGCTGAAACAGCTTTATCAGATGATTAACCAGCTGGGACAACTCGACAAATCAATTATCCTGCTCTATCTCGAAGACAAAAGTTATGAAGAAATAGCAGAAATTACCGGACTGACGGTTACCAATGTAGCGACTAAACTAAGCCGCATCAAAGACAAACTTAAAAGAATGAAAAAGGAGGAATAAGATATATGGAACTGGAAGAACTGAAAAAATCTTGGAATGCTCTGGATGAACACTTGAAAGATAAAGAGTTCATCAAAGAAGAAGAGCTTGAAAAGCTGATAAGGCATGCAGACAAAGGTATCCATGCCATTGCCAGCCTGAACATCAAGCTTATTCTGATTTCTTTGCCGATATTGATCTTATTTTTAGCGGAGGTGTTGTTGCACAACAGATTAAACCCGATCTATATCATTATCATTTTCGCATGGATTCCCGCACTTTGCTGGGACATCGTCACCACCCGCTTCCTCCAACGGACTCAAATAGACGAGATGCCTCTGGTAGAGGTAATTAGCCGCGTGAACCGTATACACCGATGGACCATCAGAGAACGACTGATTGCTATTGCTTTCCTCCTGGTACTGGCTGTACTCTCATTTATCTACTGGCAAGTGTGGCAATATGGAATAGGCATGATAGCCTTCTTTATCCTGTTATGGGGCGGAGGACTAGGATTGATTTTATGGATTTACCGCAAGAAGTTCTTAAATCGCATCCACGAAATAAAGAAGAATTTAAGCGAATTGAACGAATTAATGTAAAAGGAGACAATGGATGTGCTTACCCTACAACGGTAAGCACACTCTTTCCATTCACTTTCTTATGTACTTGCACCTGAACAGAAATTCGTTCACTCATCTCCTGTACGTGAGAAATAACTCCGATTTTCCGTCCCTGCATCTGTAATTGTTCCAATGCTTCCATTGCCGTACGCAGGCTTTCCGCATCCAAAGAGCCGAATCCTTCATCAATAAAAAGAGATTCTACTTTCAGGTTATTGCTTGATAAGGAAGACAAGCCCAAAGCCAACGCCAAAGATATCAGGAATGATTCACCACCGGAAAGAGAGTACACAGTCCGTATTTCATCACACATATCACAATCTATCACTTGAAGCGCCAACGTGTCGGGAACCTGTTGCAACTTATAGCGTTTAGAAAGGTAGGATAAATGTTTATTGGCATGAAGCAACAGCAAATTCAAAGTGTAACTTTGAGCTATCACTTTAAATTTCGCTCCGTCCGCACTGCCTATCAGTTTATTAAGCTTCGCCCAACGTTCGGCAATCGTCTGTTTCTCTGCCAGTTCCTTCGCTATCTGTTCCACAGTTAGCTTATTCTTTGCTTGTTGTAGCAGACGGGCTTCCATAGTAGAAAGAGCACGTTCGGTATTCAGATTTTCCTCTTGTTGTTTCTTTATTATTTCGGGAAGTTGTTCGGGAGACTCAATCTTTTTATATTGTTCCTGCAATTCTCCGATAGCCAGCGTAATTTGCTTCATCTCTCCTTGCAGACCAGAAAGGCGATTGTACACAGCCTCTACCTCTTTGCGTGCTTTCTCCAAAGCCAAATTCAGCTCTTTTTCTCTTTTTGCCACGACTGCTTCCGCTTCATCCGCACTTTTTCCTTTCAACAGTTGCGAACGTTCCTGTCGGAGCACATTTAACGCTTTCTCTATAACTTCAAATCTCTTTTGTTCGGCTGAAGCAGCATTCTGCAATAACACCAACTGTTCTTTAGCAGACGATACTTTCTGCATCGCTAGGCGACAAAGAGATACATTCTCACGAAGAGCTTCACAATGCGCACGCATCTTTTTAATTTCTTCATCGCTGCGTTGCCATTCTGCATAAAGATTACGATATTCTAAAATACGTTCTGCCAGTTCCGTCAAACGATGTTGTATCTGCTCTTCGTTACCAGCATCGATCCCAGCTTTATACAATGCCGCCAACTGTTCTCCAACCTGTCCGTCCACCATCTTCTGATGCGTCCAATCACGTTGCAAAACAATGCTCCGGTTATTGATCTGTTGACAGTTTGCTACTGCTGCATTATACTCCTGTTCTATACTCCGGAAAAGAGTATCTACTACCTCCTGTTCCTGATGGTAAGGATGCGCCGTACTACCGCAAACCGGGCAAGCTTCCCCCTCCTGCAATTGCTGACGCAATGCTTTCACGTCTTTTCCCACTGCCATACGTACATTTTCGTAAAGGCGTTGAGTTACTTTCAATGCAGTTTCTTGTTCCGTCAATTGTTTCAGGCAATCAGTTGTTTCTTTCTCCAACCGTTCTATTTCTGCCTTTGTTTTCGTCTGCGTTTCCGTCAATTGCCGGATATTCTGTTGGCGTGTCAGCTCTTTTTGCAACTTCATCTGTTCTTCGGTCAATAACGGATATCCGAAAGAGTTTAATCGCAACAACCGCTCTTCATTCGTATTTATCCCGGCTGTCAGTTTGTCTGCTTCCTGCCGTAGAATTTCTTCCACCTGTTCTAGCTGCAACGCTTCTTCTATTCCTACATGATTCAGCAAACGGTTCAGAGAAGAATAAGAAACCTGCAACTGCTCCGTAGCCATCCGCATTTTTTGTTCCTGCTCCGACACCTGTTTATTAGCGGACTGTAACATCTGTTTCGATTGTGTGTAACTGTCCTGCTGTGACTGTATCTGTACATCCAACTGACGGGCTTTCTTCAAGTCCGGCTGTATGGCTTCCCATTGTGCCTTGAAATGCACCAATCCTTCTTCTTGTGAAGCCAATGCGCCCTGTAACATTTTCAATCTTGCTTGCTCCTCCTGTTCTTCCTGTTGCTTCTTCTTCCAAAGATCTTCCTGCATTTTTAATGAACGAACCACATTCAGTTGTTCATTCTGTTCCGCCAGCAGTTTGATTCCTGTCACACGCTTTTCGGCCGACAGTTCTTTCTCTTTTTGTAAAGCAAGCAATTCTTCTTCCGGCATCAATTCGATCACATTCATTCGATTCTGAATCAAAGTGACTTCTTCCTGTGCCGCCTTATTCCGGGCATAGACTTCTTGAGAAATCCGGGAATAAACACCGGTTCCCGTCAACTTCTCAAGCAACTCCGCTTTGGCCGCTCCTTTCGATTTCAGGAATGTCGCAAAATCATTCTGCGCCAATAATACGGTACGGGTAAACTGCTCATACGTCAACCCCACCAACTCCACCAACTGAATCAACAACTCTTTTTTGGTACCCTGGAATTCTTTCTCCGTATCCAGCTCTTTCACCTCCAGCGTTTGTGGCTGCAAAGAACCGCTTATCTTATTTCTTGTCCGTCTTACCGACCAGCGAGAACGGTAACGCCGTCCGTCAATGCCTAAGAAATCGACTTCCGCATAACCGTCGCTTGTTCCCCGACGCAATAAATTTCTTACATCGGACTGATTTATTTGATTGTCTCCTACATCTGCCAGATTCACACTTTCCACCGAAGTTGCGAAACGGGGAGCTTTATCATACAGTGCCAGACATAAAGCATCTAGTAAAGTAGACTTACCGGCACCCGTAGGTCCCGAAATGGCAAATATACCTGCAGAATGTAATGGTTCTGCTGTAAAATCGACTTCTACTGTCCCTTCTATCGAAGTCAGATTCTTCAATCGTATAGCCAGTATTTTCATTCTTCTTCCTCCTCTTCTTTATGAGTAGCAGCCCAATAGGCTTCCTGAAACAAACCTGTCAGTTCGGCAGGCATTTCCACCTGATAAATCTTTTCAAAGGCAGACTGCGCAATCTGTAAGGGAGACATCTCCTGCAATCCTCTCTTCCAGTTCTCGTTTTCTTTCTCCTTATTTTCTACATCGGTGCGATAGGTAGACACAATGCGTGCCAATCGATAATTTTTATCTGCCAATGCCTCCTCAATCTCCTGCCGAAGCATGGGTTCCGGCTCCTCCAGCAGTACCTTCACTTCTAAATAAGGAGCTACATCCTTTGTCTCCGGCAATTCTTTCAAAGCTTCCAACACCACTTCCGGCAAGGCAGGTTCTCCATTCGGCACACTTACCAAAGGGATTAATTTCGGGCATTCCAACCGTTCAATGTCCACTGCACAACCTCCGTCAAAAGTCACCATCACGACTCCATGATGATAATGTTTCTCTGCAAAAGACATCGGAATAGGACTTCCTGCATATCTCACATTCTCCCTTCCCGACACTCGCTGCGCTTTATGTATATGCCCCAATGCCGTATACGCTATCTGTTCGGAAAAAGCTTCCGGCGATACACATTCCAGACCACCAATCACAGTACGTTCACTATAATCTTTTTCTGCAATCTCCGATCCTGTAGCCTGCAAATGACCGATGGCAAGAATCGACTGATTCGCTGTCCTTTGCTTCCATAGCCTTTGCAGAAGCTGCGAATATAGTTCGCGAACTCCCTCCGCGTACAGGTTGCCTTCCGTCTGCACGACCGGATAATCCCCCTGGCGCAAAAAAGGGACAGCCATGCAAAGCAGTTCCACTTCCTCTTTCCGGTTCTTCAGTTCCACGATCAAATGGTCATAATCAATTTCTCCACCTTCAAGTTTGCGCACCACCCCTCTGACTTCTGTCCGCATAGCCTGCAACAGAGGCAAAGGAGCTTCCAGACGTGCTGCCGAATCATGATTACCGGCTACAATGACAATCTGCAGATTCGGATTCTCCACTGTCACCCGATAAATAAACTGATAATACATGCTTTGGGATGCAGCGGAAGGGTTGGAAACATCAAAAACATCTCCGGCTATAATCAATGCATCAATCTCTTTCTGACGAATTTCTTCTGCCAGCCAATTCAGGAATACCTCATGTTCTCCTGTGCGATCATACCCAAAAAAGATTTGTCCTAAATGCCAGTCGGCAGTATGTAATATACGTATCATAATTTTATAACTATCTCTACTAACAAGAGGCAAAAATAACACAATCGGAAAGATTATCTCGCATCTGCCTCTCTTTTTTACCAATAATCATGTATATTTGCAGGATAAAAATCCAACCCTATGAAGATACTGTATTATATTTATCAGATTTGCATCGCTTTGCCTATTTTATTAGTGCTGACCATCCTTACGGCAATCGTCACTATTGTAGGTTCCCTCTTGGGAGGAGCCCACTTCTGGGGATATTATCCGGGGAAGATATGGTCACAATTAATTTGTCTGTTCCTGTTGATTCCCGTGAAGATTGAGGGGCGCGAAAAGCTGCATGACAAAACTTCCTATATTTTTGTACCTAACCATCAGGGTTCATTTGATATTTTCCTCATCTACGGCTTCATTGGAAGAAACTTTAAGTGGATGATGAAAAAAAGTCTGCGTAAATTGCCATTCGTCGGAAAAGCCTGTGAAAGCGCAGGACATATCTTTGTAGACCGTTCCGGCCCGAAGAAGGTTTTGGAAACCATCCGGCAGGCAAAAGACTCGTTGAAAGACGGAGTTTCTCTTGTGGTCTTTCCCGAAGGTGCACGCACTTTTACCGGACACATGGGATATTTTAAAAAAGGAGCTTTCCAATTGGCGGATGATTTACAGTTGGCAGTGGTACCTGTCACTATCGATGGCTCATTTGAAATCCTTCCACGCACAGGCAAATGGATACATCGCCATCGCATGATTCTGACTATTCACGACCCCATTCCTCCCAAAGGAAAAGGCATGGAAAATATCAAGGCAACCATGGCAGAGGCATACGCTGCTGTTGAAAGTGCCCTCCCGGAGCAACATAAGGGAATGGTGAAAAACGAAGATCAAGACCGGTAATCTGTGTATTATACCTAAAAATGAATATGGGGATGCTCACGCACCCCCACACTCCTAACCAGTTTTATGCATCAAACTATTAAATTAAGGAATTCAGATATTTAGATGTTTTGCAAGGTTATGGTTTGGTTTGACATCATTTGCAATTCTTGAAAAGTCAAATTAAAACCTTTATGAATTTCTTTTTCTAAATTCTCCAATGAGAAAGATTCACCTCTTGCACCATTAATCTTTCCTCTAAACCGATTGTTATAATGCTTGCGGAATGTATCCGGAGTGACCAAGCCTCCAAGGCCATAATCCCCCACTACAATCACCGGTTTCCGGCGTAACACCCCTTCATAGGCAGTAATCCCCGCACCAATTATTAGATCGGCTTCTTCAATCAGTTTACCTGTTTCACTCTCGGAGGATATATAATCCACCTGATACTCTGAATATTTACTTAATAGAACTCCTATCCTTAACCGCGTACGAGAATTAGCTACTCCGACAACAATATTGGCTTTCTGTTCTATCAACTGCAATTCGTTACCTCTCCATGAAGAGGTAGCAGATAATTCATTAGGATTTTTCATATAGCTATTTGGTTTTTGTTAGGTCAAAAGTACGGCATGCATCTGAAAACACAAAAAAAGTCACCCGGACAAAATCAGTGTGTCTGATTCATCGTAAACATCTAAAATCCAACAAAATACATATTTTGATTCTGTTATTGACCCGGACAATTCATTTTTTATTTATCAAAAGTCCCTTAAAAATGCATTTAAATCTTCTTGTGAAGAAATGCCTAACCGGCCTTTTAGTCTCCCCTTCGCCTTGGTTACCGAGTCGGAAGAGGTCTGGAAAATACGAGCCAACTCTTCATTAGTCAGCCCAAATTTAAGGAAGCAACAGATTTCAAGATCACGTTTTGTCAATAAAGGAGCTTTGTCAAGCAATCGGGTAACGTAATTAGCATAGAGTAAATCAAACAGACTAAACAATTTATAGCGTTCTCCATCAGACAACTTACCTCTTAATGTTCCCTCTTTTATAGCAAGCAGTAATCGAAAGGCAGATATGTATTGTTCAGAAGACGGTCCGACAGTTAATTCTCCTCCTAGTTCTTTCAACAACCCCGATAAGGTTTTGTTCTGCATACTCAAAAGCACAATCTTTCCATTCAACTCGCCTACCTTCATTCGATTTTCTTCGAGTATGCGGTTTTCTTCCAGCACTTGATCTTTCAACTCCTGGATTTCTTCCATCTCCTGCTGATATCGCTTTATCTCCTCTTCATTATCTCTAATCTGGGATTCAATCTCGGCAATCTTCTTTTTATGGTTCTTACTTTTGTAATAGTAATAACACATATAGAAGGCTACAATCAGAAAAACAATCGTACCGCAAAACAGAAAAACTGTACGGTGCATTTTCATTTGTAAATTATCGCTCCGGAGTTTTTCGTTCTCATACTGCTTTTGCAGTTCTGTTATCAACTCCAAAGAATCGACCTCATCCAATACGCTGACAATGGAATCCGCTTTTTCATGATAAGTAATTGCTTCTTCAAAATTATCAATATCCTTTTCCAAAAAGTATAAATTGTTGTATGCGTCAATACGGGTATACTCTTTAGAGGAATTTATACTCATCTTAAAGTATTTCCTGGCATTCTCCACATCCCCCATTTGTATATACAAATATCCCAAAGACATACACTCTACATATTTCCTTTCTTCATCCGTTTCTTTTTCATAAGCAGCAAGGAAATAGCGTTCTGACTTTTTCAGCTCTCCCATAGAACGATACAGGATACCCAACTCATGTAAAATGGAAACTTCAGACGGATACTGTTTTTTTCTGGCTAATTCTAAAGCATTATTATAATAGAAATAGCAACTATCCCAGTTATTCTGAAACAAATAAGCCCGGCCTATATTCTGCCCGGCTCTGACAATGCCCAAAGAATCTTTTAACTCTTCATAGATAGCGTATGACTCCTGAAAATTCTTCAACGACTCCTGATACAATTTCTTTTTCCGGTTCACCATCCCGATCTCATCGGTAGCCATGGCAAACATCTTGCAACATTGAATTTTCCCAAACATTTCCTTTGCCGAAGACAGAAACGACAAAGCCTCTTCATCTTTGCCCAGTTCACGCATCACTCTTCCATAATAATACTGCGTTTTAGCACGCATGGCGGAGTCACCACGCTTTACAGTATAGTAATTCAGTGCCAATGCAATCAACGAATCAGAAGTAAACTTCACATAGTTCTGATCCATTGCCTGCGTTAATAAAAGCGCATAATCCGCCTGCGACTTTCCACGCAATTTTTCAGGATGAGGAACTGATTTTAATAGATACAGAGCCGTATCAGGGAGAGATTCCATGCACATCTCGATCTTCTGGAATGCCGCATCAGGGGCCTCCGAATCTCTATGACAAGAAACCGATAAGACTAAAATAAAAAAGAAAGCGGCGTATACCGAAACAGTAGTCGTTTTCATTTTACTTGAGTTTTATGCAAAAATACACAAAAAACTCAAGTATTACTTATTTGTTGAAGCATTTTGTTCCAATCGTTGATGTTCTTCTATCAACTTCATGTTTTCTCTTGCTTTAGACAGGAATTCTCTTACCAGCTTATTATCTTTAAAAGAGTAAGGAGCATCCTTTATAATATCATCTATCTGCGGAGTCATAATAGGATAGGGCAAAGAGCTGCAAAGCATCATAAATACACTGGGTCCCAATACATTTTCGTAATTGTCGGAAATGAACGTTTTCACATACTGATTCATCGCTTGCATCAGTGAATCACCTTCCACCACCAGCTGACTGTGAATTTCATCCAAATCCCCTCCATCCAATACCATACGGGTTTCTTTCTGCTCCAGTTCGCTGATACTTTCTTCTAATTGGTTTCTTTTGCTGATAAACTCGTACAACGCATTATTTAAAGAAGTTCCCACTGCCTTCAAGTCCGTATTGCTGATAGTAACTGTTATTTTTCCACTTTCTAGAACGATCGGCATAATGCTTTCTTCATCCATATATAGTGTCACCATCTGTACGGAATCTATTTTCCCTTTCATTGAAAACAGACCATGCACCACTTCAGCAGAATCCAGCTTCACCCACTCGCCATCACGCAGGGATTTAAGATACAGCATCTTTCCATCCAGACTATTCACTGAAGATGTTCCTTCAATCTTGTACTTACTGGTACAGGAAGCCAGAAACGGAAGCAAAAGCAAAAAAGGCAAAATTTTATTCACGTTCATTTATTCATTAAATTCTGTGCACAAAGGTACAACTGATTCAGAATTCAAAGAAACATTTTATCAATATTTAAATCTTGTAAGACTCTTTTCTTTAATAATCCTTATAAACATAGGTGTAAGGCTATTTTTTTCATTTAGTTTATCTAATTTTGCAGTCATGAAAACATCAACATTTGCCCCTTTTGCCAAACCGCTTTATGTAATGGTAAAGCCTGTAGGTGCCGTATGCAACCTAGCATGCGAGTATTGCTATTATTTGGAAAAGGCCAACCTATACAAAGACAATCCGAAACACGTAATGAGCGATGAACTTCTGGAAAAGTTTATCGACGAGTACATTAACTCACAAACCATGCCGCAGGTACTTTTCACCTGGCACGGAGGAGAAACGCTGATGCGACCGCTCTCCTTCTATAAAAAGGCAATGGAACTACAAAAGAAATACGCCCGCGGACGTACGATCGACAATTGCATCCAGACCAACGGAACCATGCTTACTGACGAATGGTGCGAATTCTTCCGTGAAAACAATTGGCTGGTAGGTGTCTCCATCGACGGTCCCCAGGAGTTTCATGACGAGTATCGCAAAAACAAATTGGGAAAACCTTCTTTTGTGAAAGTGATGCAAGGCATCAATCTTCTGAAGAAACACGGGGTAGAATGGAATGCAATGGCAGTTATTAATGACTTCAATGCCGAATATCCGTTGGAGTTTTATCGTTTCTTCAAAGAGATCGGTTGCCAATATATCCAGTTCGCTCCCATCGTTGAACGTATTCTTTCACATGAAGACGGACGTCATCTCGCTTCTCTTGCCGAAAATAAAGCCGGAACACTGGCTGACTTTTCAATCACTCCGGAACAATGGGGGAACTTCCTCTGTACTCTCTTTGACGAATGGGTGAAAGAAGATGTCGGCAAATACTATGTGCAGATATTCGATTCTACCCTGGCCAACTGGATGGGTGAGCAACCCGGTATATGCACGATGGCAAAGACTTGCGGACATGCCGGTGTAATGGAATTCAACGGAGACGTTTATTCTTGCGACCACTTTGTATTCCCCGAATATAAGTTAGGCAACATTTACAGTAAGACACTGGTAGAAATGATGCATAGCGAGCGTCAGCACAACTTCGGGAACATGAAATACCAGTCTCTCCCTACTCAATGCAAAGAGTGTGAGTTCCTGTTTGCCTGCAACGGGGAATGCCCGAAAAATCGTTTTAGCCAAACGGCAGAAGGTGAACCGGGATTGAACTACTTATGCAAAGGTTATTATCAGTTCTTTAAACACGTAGCTCCTTACATGGACTTTATGAAAAACGAACTGATGAATCAACGTCCGCCTGCTAATATCATGGAAGCTTTAAGAAACGGAGAATTGAGAGTGGAGAGTTGAGAATGAGAAACAGAACATATTAACAATCATATATTCAAATTTTATCATTAAATAATGAACAAACTAAGATTTTATCTGGTAGCGCTGGCTGCGCTTTTTGTATTTTCCGTTAGAGCGGATGAGGGTATGTGGCTATTGCAATTGATGCAACAGCAACACTCCATAGACATGATGAAAAAACAGGGATTAAAACTGGAAGCCCAGGACTTATATAATCCAAACGGCGTTTCTCTCAAAGATGCCGTAGGTATATTCGGAGGTGGATGTACGGGAGAAATTATCTCGCCCGAAGGTTTGATTCTAACCAATCACCACTGTGGCTACGCTTCCATCCAGCAACATAGTAGTGTTGAGCACGATTATCTGACAGATGGTTTCTGGGCTACTTCCAGAGACAAGGAGCTTCCTACTCCGGGACTGAAATTTACATTTATCGAACGTATCGAAGATGTTACAGACATTGTCAATGCCAAAATTGCAGCGAAGGAAATCACCGAATCCGAATCATTCAGCAATACATTCCTTCAAAAGCTGGCTCATGACCTTTATTTCAAAAGTGACCTGGCAGACAAAAAAGGAATTGTTCCGCAGGCTCTTCCGTTCTATGCCGGAAATAAATTCTATCTTTTTTATAAGAAAATATATCCGGATGTACGTATGGTAGCTGCTCCCCCCTCTTCTATCGGTAAGTTCGGTGGCGAGACAGACAACTGGATGTGGCCGCGCCATACCGGCGACTTCTCCATGTTCCGTATCTATGCTGACGCGAACGGTGAACCGGCAGAATACAGTGAAAACAATGTTCCCCTGAAAACAAAGAAACATTTGTCTATCTCTATCAAAGGGTTGAAAGAAGGAGATTACGCAATGATTATGGGATTCCCCGGAAGCACTAGCCGTTACCTGACTGTATCAGAGGTGAAAGAACGTATGGAATCGGAAAACGACCCGCGTATCCGTATTCGTGGCGCACGTTTAGCTGTCCTGAAGGAAGTGATGAATGCCAGTGACAAAATCCGTATTCAGTATGCTAACAAGTATGCGGGTTCCAGCAATTATTGGAAAAACTCCATCGGTATGAATAAAGCCATCATCGATAATGATGTGTTGGGAACGAAAGCTGCACAGGAAGCTAAATTCGCAGAATTTGCAAAGGCACAAAACAATGCCGAATATGCGGCAGTTGTGAAGAACATCGACGACCTGGTAGCTAAAACAACTCCTCTCAATTATCAATATACTTGTTTGAGAGAGACTTTCTTCGGAGCTATCGAATTTGGTAATGTCATGTTATCTAAAACACGTGAAGCATTGCTTGAAAAGAACGACTCTGTGATCGAAGCACGTATGAAAGCGCTGGAAAGCACTTACGAAAGTATCCACAACAAAGATTATGACCATGAAGTAGACCGCAAAGTTGCTAAAGCATTGTTCCCGTTATATGCGGAAATGGTTCCGGCTAACCAGCGTCCGTCTATCTACAAAGTAATTGAGCAGAAATATAAGGGCGATTACAACAAGTTTGTTGATGATATGTACGACAACTCTATTTTTGCCAACCGCGCAAACTTCGAGAAGTTTACGAAGAAGCCGTCAGTGAAAGCAATCGACAACGATCTTGCATTACAATACTGCCAGTCTAAATATGACTTGATGGATAAACTGGTTTCCCAGCTCAAGGACATGGATCAAGAACTGGCTTTACTGCACAAAACTTATATTCGTGGTCTGGGCGAAATGAAATTGCCTGTACCTTCTTACCCGGACGCAAACTTTACCATTCGTCTGACTTATGGTAACGTGAAACCATACGATCCGAAAGACGGCGTACACTACAACTATTACACCACCACTAAAGGAATTCTTGAGAAAGAAAATCCGGAAGACCGCGAGTTCGTTGTACCTGCCAAACTGAAAGAGCTGATTGAGAAGAAAGATTATGGCCGTTATGCTTTACCGAACGGTGATATGCCTGTCTGCTTCCTGTCTACCAATGACATCACCGGCGGTAATTCCGGCAGCCCGGTATTGAATGAAAACGGAGAACTGATCGGTTGTGCTTTTGATGGTAACTGGGAATCATTGAGCGGTGACATCAACTTCGACAACAACCTGCAACGTTGTATCAACCTGGATATCCGTTATGTCCTGTTCATTCTGGAGAAGTTAGGCAACTGCGGACACCTGATTAATGAAATGACAATCGTAGAATAAATGAGAAAACAAATCCTATTTGTCCTATTTTCACTGGCAACTCTTAGCATCCACGCCGACGAAGGCATGTGGATGCTAACCGATCTGAAAACCCAGAACGCAGTTGCCATGCGCGAACTCGGTCTTGAAATTCCGATCGAAGAAGTATACGACGCGAACGGTCTTTCTCTCAAAGATGCTGTGGTACACTTTGGAGGAGGATGCACGGGAGAAATTATCTCTTCCGAAGGACTGGTACTGACGAATCACCACTGTGGTTATGGAGCTATCCAGCAACACAGTAATGTAGAACATGACTACCTGACAGATGGTTTCTGGGCTATGAATCGTGACGCGGAACTTCCTACTCCGGGATTGACCGTTACATTTATCGACCGGATTCTGGATGTGACCGATTACGTCAATGAGCAACTGAAAAAAGATCCGGACCCGGAAGGTGTCAACTACCTGTCACCAAGTTATCTGGGCACCGTGGCAGAACGTTTCGCCAAAGCAGAGAACATAGAAATAACTCCTGCAACAAAACTGGAGCTCAAGGCTTTTTACGGAGGAAACAAATATTATATGTTCATCAAAACGGTGTACAGTGATATTCGTATGGTGGGCGCTCCTCCTTCTTCCATCGGCAAATTCGGTGCAGATACCGACAACTGGATGTGGCCTCGTCACACAGGCGACTTTTCCCTTTTCCGTATTTATGCGGACAAGAACGGAAAACCGGCAGAATATTCAAAAGACAACGTTCCTTTGCAGGTAAAGAAACACCTGAAAATCAGCATTGCCGGAGTTCAGGAAGGAGACTTCACCTTTGTCATGGGATTCCCGGGACGTAACTGGCGATATATGATTTCCGACGAAGTGGAAGAGCGGATGCAAACGACCAACTTTATGCGCCAACATGTACGTGGAGCCCGTCAGAAAGTACTCATGGAGCAAATGCTGAAAGATCCTGCCGTACGTATTCATTATGCGAGCAAATATGCTTCATCAGCCAACTACTGGAAGAATGCCATCGGTATGAATGAAGGACTGGTACGTCTCAACGTACTGGATACCAAACGTGCGCAACAAGAGGAATTATTAGCCCGTGGCCGTGAAAAAGGAGATGATTCATATCAGAAAGCTTTTGATGAGATTCGTTCTATTGTGGCTCATCGCCGTGACGCGATCTATCATCAGCAGGCTATCAATGAAGCATTGGTCACCGCCCTTGATTTTATGCGCATCCCTTCCACGATGGAATTGGTTGCCGCTCTGAAATCAAAAGATAAGGAGCAAATAAAAGAGGCGAAGCTAAAATTAAAGCAAGAAGCTGATAAGTATTTTGCTTCTGTTCCCTTCCCTGAAGTAGAACGGATGGTTGCCAAAGAGATGCTGAAAACTTATGCCAACTATATTCCGGAGGAACAACGAATCAATATCTTCGAAATCATCAATTCCCGTTTCAAGGGAAGTATCGATGCCTTCGTCGATGCTTGCTTCCAACATTCTATTTTTGGCAATCCTAAAAACTTTGAGAAGTTTATCAAGAAACCAAGTTTGTATAAAATAGGATATGACTGGATGATATTATTCAAATATTCTATTACCGACGGGATCTTGAAAACAGCCATTGCCATGAAAGAAGCCAATCAGAACTATGACGCTGCTCATAAAGTATGGGTGAAAGGCATGATGGATATGAGACAGGAAAAAGGTACACCTATTTATCCGGACGCCAATTCAACTTTACGTTTGACCTACGGCCAGGTACTTTCTTATGAACCCGCTGACGGTGTTGTGTATGATGCTCATACCACCCTCAAAGGTGTAATGGAGAAAGAAGATCAGGGTAACTGGGAGTTTGTAGTGCCTCAAAAATTGAAAGAGCTGTATAAATCCCAGGATTATGGACGCTATGGTAAAAACGGTGAAATGCCCGTCTGCTTTATTGTAAACACCGACAATACAGGAGGAAATTCCGGTAGCCCGGTATTTAACAGCAAAGGCCAATTGATAGGAACTGCTTTCGACCGCAATTTTGAAGGTTTGACAGGAGACATCGCTTTCCGTCCTTCCTCACAACGAGCCGCTTGCGTCGACATCCGCTATACCTTATTTATTATTGACAAATATGCGGGAGCATCTCATATTATTGATGAATTGACTATTGTGGAATAAACAGAAGAATCATTTATAAAAAAAAAATGGATAATGAAGCCCGATGGATTTACATCGTCGTTCATTATCCATTTTTCTTTTCAACTTATCCTCATTCAGATAAACTCCTCCTAATTACTATTTCACAAACCTTACGATTACTATTGCATGAACAAAAACGACCTTTTTTCGTTATTATAATAAAATAGGATTTATATTTGCAGTCTCCAATGACTGCTATTTAACTCTAAGAAAGGAAAGATTATGGAAAAGTTTGAAGATTTAATACAGTCACCGGTACCGGTTTTAGTTGATTTCTTTGCAGAATGGTGTGGACCCTGTAAAGCTATGAAACCAGTTTTAGAAGAACTAAAATTAATTGTAGGAGATAAAGCACGTATTGCAAAGATAGATGTTGACCAGCATGAAGACCTGGCTACTAAATATCGCATACAAGCTGTCCCGACCTTTATATTATTTAAAAACGGAGAGGCTGTCTGGAGACATTCCGGCGTAATCCATAGCAGCGAGCTGCAAGGGGTTATTGAAAAGCATTATAGTTAAAAAGATAAAGATAACGAATGAAGAAAGTATTAGTAGTGGTAGCCCTTGTCATGGTAAGCGTGATTGTATACGCTTTCAATGACAGCGGGGAATCCAATCAAGGCAAAAAAGAGGTAACAGGTAACGGTGAAGTCGTCGTAATGGACAAAGATATGTTTCTGAAAGACGTCTTCGATTATGAGAAATCAAAGGAGTGGAAATACAAAGGCGACAAGCCCGCCATCATCGATTTATATGCAGACTGGTGCGGACCTTGCCGTCAGACAGCTCCTATCATGAAAGAACTGGCAAAGGAATATGCAGGGAAAATTGTCATCTACAAAGTTAACGTGGATAAACAAAAAGAACTGGCAGCTTTGTTTAATGCTACAAGTATTCCATTGTTTGTGTTCATTCCGATGAAAGGGGATCCACAGCTTTTCCGTGGAGCTGCTGATAAAGCAACTTACAAGAAAGCGATTGATGAATTTCTCTTGAAATAATGAAGAAAATATAGTGACGGTATCCGGTCAGGATAGTGACGCTATAACAAGCAAAGAGTGACGGTATCCGATAGAGATAGCGTCACTCTTTTTTATAGGCTTATAAATCTTCTTTATACGGCTTATAAGTCTTCCTGCGAATCCTTATTTGAAGTATCCTACAGGATGATTCATCATTGGCATCTGACTATCTTTCAATTTCAAAAATTTCTTTAGCTGCTCATTGTCCATCGAAGCACGTGGTACTGTTGCCAAGTTAGCAGCAGAACAAAAGATTGAAATATTTTGGGAAACAATACCGGCATCCATAGCCCCCATCAACTGGCTGCGTGGACTTTTGGCATCACCAAACCGAGAAAGATCGCTGATTAAAACCAATGATACCGGAGCTGTTTTCACAAACGCCTGACCACCTGCCACTGCACCACGATAATCTCCCGCAGCTATCAGTGTCAACTGATGATTTTTAGCATCATACAGATAACTTCCTTCAGGCAACACTACATATACATCCACATCCTGTTTATTCAACGCTGACGGAGCGGTTCTCATTCCGGATTCCTTACGATTTATTCCATTAGCAGCCCACAACAAATCAGACAGATCAGCCAGGCTCAATGCTTTCGAAGCATATTCGCGAGTTGAATGTCGTTCAGACAATGCCTTCATCACCGCACCAGTGCGGTTTAAATTAGGCTTCGGCAATTTAATCACCTTATCAGCAGCAAAGGCAGCCGCTGAAAGCATTAAACAAACTAACAATAGTTGTACTTTTCTCATAACTGTGGTATTTAAAAATTGATAGACAAATATAAATAAAAAAGGTCTGTATTCGTTGTGGAATACAGACCTTTTAAGAGTTTATTAGGCTTAATTATTTCTTATCACCGAAATAACGGTTGTATAATCCTTCAAAACCTTTACCGTGACGAGCTTCGTCTTTGCACATTTCGTGTACAGTGTCATGGATAGCATCCAGGTTCAGAGCTTTAGCACGAGTTGCAATGCGTTTTTTGTCTTCACATGCACCTTGTTCAGCGTCTTTACGTTTCTGCAGGTTAGTTTTAGTATCCCATACGCAGTCACCCAACAGTTCTGCAAACTTAGCAGCATGTTCAGCTTCTTCCCAAGCGTAACGTTTGAAAGCTTCAGCTACTTCAGGATAACCTTCGCGGTCTGCCTGACGGCTCATGGCCAAATACATACCAACTTCAGTACATTCTCCCATGAAGTGATTGTTCAGGTCCTTAATCATTTCTTCGTCACAACCTTTTGCAACACCGATAACGTGTTCGTCAGCAAAAGACAATGCGCCACCTTCTACTTCAACAACTTCTACGAACTTGCTGGCAGGAGCTTTACACAATGGACATTTCTCAGGAGCTGCGTCACCTTCATGAACGTAACCGCATACAGTACATCTAAATTTCTTCATTTTCTTCTCAATTTTAAATTAATTAGTCAATACGTGTTTCTTTATCTTTACTTAAGCAATTCTTGCAAATACCTTTATAATAATAATGAACTTCCGATACCTGATGACCATCCATTTCCAAATTTTCCACTTGTTTAATCGCTTCCGGACATTCCAAGTCATAAATATGTCCGCAACGTTTGCAAAGGAAATGGGAATGTACAGAAGTATCCGCATCAAAGTTTGTATTCTTTTCGTCAATCGTAAGCATTAATGCCGCTCCCTGTTCGGAAAACAATTTCAAAGTATTATAGACCGTTGTCTTTGAAAGTGTCGGCATTGAAGGAGACAATGCTGTGTAAATATCATCAGCCGACGGATGAATCGGATGCTCCATCAAATATTCCATGATAGCGATGCGTTGCATGGAAGGCTTGATATTATGCTCTAATAATCGATCGTATGGTTTCATTATCTTCCTTTCTTTTCAAAGTTGTATTCATTACAATTATAAATCTAATGCAAAGATAAGAAGTCTTTATTTTATTTCCAAATAAATCTTTGATTTTATTTGTGCGGTCTTGTACCAATAAAGATAAATACAAAAATAAAAACCGTTTAAATACAAAGATTTGCTTAAACGGTTTTATTATAAAAAGATGCCCCAATTTTCAAGAAAATCTGATGGCAATAAAGTAAGAAACAGAATACAACTAGAATGAAGCTCTTGTTCCGGCTATGATATCTGCCGGAACTTCATTACAACGAGTATAAACTTTCATTTCTCCCATATCTTCTTTGGCAGTCCATATCATCGAAGTATCAGTCAACCCCGAAACAATGTATGAATATTCCCATTCATCATCCGTATCAAGCTGATAATAGTAAGTACCGCTAATAATATCTCCGTAATCATCTTCTTTACTCAAAAGAAAAGAACCGGGAATTTGCTCAGATGTAGCACTGTTGAGATTCGTATAAATAGTGTAAGAACGTTTTCCGTCTTTTCCCTTCCGATCAAACGTTATATAATAGTAACGTGTGTCACCTTCCAGGTTTTCTCCATTCCATTCACTCAATCGCCAGCTTCCTGCGATATTCGCATAATTTACATCCTTAGTATCAGGAAGCTTTACTTCATCATCATCCCCACATGACACAAACAGCATCGTGGTGAGTAGTAGCATTATTCTGAATATATTTTTCATATACATATTTTATATTATTTATTATTGTAACAATAATTTCACTTGTACTGTCCGTTCAGAAGGGCGTACTGAAATGCCGTCCAAGACCAAACAAAATGTAATTTCATTCTTTTGAGGCAACAAACTTCTATCAATAGAAAGAATCATGTCGGCTTCCGTTTCCGGAAGAATAACTTTCGGCTCTGTTCGAAAACGAATGTATTCCGGCAGCATCAAGGCTGACAAATTTAAAGGTTGCTTTCCTGTATTGACACAAATGAATCTTTCCACTTGCATTCCTTCTCGAGAAAGCACTCTAATCTGCCATTCTTTCCGTTTCAGTCGCAATGTATTCCCAATAGCTACGGGATATCCCTTCCATTGGTCGCTGGTAGGTGATACCTTGCCAGTAAGTACCAGCCTGATCATCGGTTTCTTTCCGGAGAGATCGGTATAGACAAATGCTTCCCGATACAAATCACCAGCCTGATCCTTAGGATGAAAAATCAAATTGATTTCTCCCCGTTCCCCCGGTTGTACCAAGTCTTTATTACACTTGGCTACCGTACAGCCACAGGAAGTAGTCAACTTAGAGATACGCACCGTTTTTTTACTTACATTACAGTATTTAAAATGATACGTTACTGGCGCATCGTCTTCCGACAAAGTCCCTATATTGATTGCAGTACATTCAAACTGCAAGACTTGCTCCCCTCCTGTTTCCTGCGCAAAACTATGCGCAGAAGACAGAAGAAAGAAAAAGAACAGTCCATACTTGATGGCTCCGGTAAAGTATCGTTTCATAATCACATTTACAACCAACTATCGTTTTTACGAACAGTAATAAAGAAATCTTGCTTGGTACCGTCAGTCGCCGTAACGGTAGCTTTCGTAGAACCCACTTTCAATCCTTTCAAGGTGAAAGTAATGTTGTCTTCCGCAGTGAGAAAAACAGCTATCGAGCTATCATCAACTTTACATGAGAAAGTCATATTCTCTCCATTCTTAAAATAACGGGAGTAATTGATCTTACTTGTACCACCAACGGACACATACATATTGGGAACAGTCATCTCGACACCTCTGCCCTCAACAGCTTTCAATAACTGATAGGCATCAATCAGTCCTGTACCCATATTACCTGTATAAGCAGCAGGTTCCATCTGTCCGGCTGCAATTTGGCCAAATGAAGCATTTGTGTACCAATATACTTTCATTTCCGTGAAATATGGTTCTACCGGCTTGACAGATTCCAATATCATTTTACGGAATTCATCTGCACGAAAATGACGATGCAATTTGGCAGCATAAGAAAGTCCCAGTGCGGCTACTCCCGAAACATGTGGACAAGCCTGTGACGTTCCTTCCATGTATCCATAATTCCCACCATCTTCACTGGCAGAAGATGGTATTGTGGAATATATTTTACCTTTGGGACTCTGATGATAATCACTGTCTCCACCTGGAGCACAGATAGAAACTCCATGCGCATAATTAGAATAACTGGATGGAGTACCATCGGCTGCTACGGCCGCTACCGAAATATAATCAGGATAAGCGCCCGGATATCCGGCCATAGCTGCATATTCATTACCTGAAGCAAACACGATGATACCTCCGTCTATGACATCATTTGGCGAGCCGGCATTATGAATAAAATAGTCAAAAGCCTCTTTCTCCAGCGGAGCACTGTCTACCCAGGCTTTATCAGAAGTATAACCCGGACTATATCCGCTAATGGGATTGGCAAGTCCCGAATTGTATCCCCAACTACACTGCAAAATAACGGCACCATTATCTGCTGCATATTTCACGGCTTTCGCTTCCTGATACAGGTTACATCCTTTAGAACCGGAAAACACCTGACAACTCATTATCTTTACACCACCTATATTACTAGCTTTATCCCCTCCTGCAATACCACTAATACCTTCACCATTATTTCTCACTGCACTGATAATCCCAGCCACATGAGTTCCATGTCCGGTATCATTCGGGTCATCATAAGAAATATAACCTTTATCATCTGTGAAATTGTAGCCATAACGGTCACCGGCATAACCATTTCCATCAGCATCTTCCTTTGAAGCAAATGTTTCGGCCTCATTCACCCACATATTCCCCTTTAAATCAGGATGATCATACATCACACCTTCATCAAGCACAGCTACGATAATGGAAGGATCTCCCGTACAAAGTTTCCAAGCTTCTCCACAATTTACATCAACCCCCGTTACAGCAGGTACTACCTTGTCACCCTTGTCATTCTTGTCTTCATTCTGAAGAATAGAACCATCATTCTTACACCCCCATTGTAGATTAAAATAGGTATCATCCGGTGTGACATTTATGGCGCGAGTGTTACGCATCACATGACTCATTGCTTGTTTGGTGAGAACTGTTGCCCGCACATTAGGATCGTATGAACGTTGGATAATATGGCTAAATTGGACTTTCGCCACATCTGCTACCTGCGACAAATCTTTAGCCACCTGCTCCAAATTCGTATCTTCATCAAAATGGATAACATACCAAAGATTCAGTCCTGCCTTGCGGGTGCGTTCTTCCGTGCGGTTATCTATCGGGAAAATACGCTCCAATTTATGAGTACCGATTCGTTGTAGAATTATATCCATATCCGAAATTCCCGAACGGGTCATCGCACCTCCGATAGAGCGAGTTACAGCAGCATCCAAAAAGGATGCCGCTTCCGGTTTGAATTTTACCATTATTTTTCCCTGGCTCGCTCCCTCGGGTAAATTAATAATTGGAGCTCCCTGTCCTGTATCAGGTTTCACTGTATCCATATCCCGGTCGGAACAGGATGTAAAAGTGATTGCTACAGCGGCTATTAGAATTAAATATATTCTTTTCATAATCAAATCAATATTCAGTTAATGTAGGTCTGGCTTTCGGATAACGCTCGTAAAACCATTCCAAATTAGAAGGTTCGTTCTTAAATCCCGGAACATTACCATTCATATCCTTTCCAGAATCCTGTGTATAAATCAAAGTGAACGGATCGAAACGTGCGAAACGCGGATGGTAAAGTAGCCATTCCGGTAAATCATCTCCCGACAAGAAGTTCAAGTTAATAGTGAACCTCTCGACATTAGGCAGAATCCTTGGAATAGTCTTTAATTTTTCCTTCACTTCATCGCTTGCACTGTTTAATGTATCGTTACTCTGAATATCTTCATCGGTATAAGCAGGAACTTCCGGTAAATGTGACCATGAATTAATGAATGTAGGTAATTCCCCATATATCAAATTATAGGATAATGACAACGATTTCAGTTTTTCCCACTTCAACAAGTTCTTAAAATTATAATTATTACTCGCATCAAATTTTAAGCCGAGATTTTCACGTGTATCGTTCAAATCTGTAATTGAACTGTATCGACGATTACCTGTCAAACTCAAATGAGTCAGTTCCGGGAAGTTTTTGGATTGTAAGTCAGACGGTATAGCCGTAAAGTTATTACTACTCAAATCCAATTTAGTTAAAATCTGACAAGATCCTTCTAATTCTGATTTTGAGATAGTTGTAATACCCATCGCATTTATTGTCAGATTCTTCAGATGCTGCAATCCCTTTAATGCGTTTCCAATCCTATAAGTAGCAGGAAGCAACTGCGTATTCGTGTTACTAGCAACAACCAATGTCTCCAAATATTTGATTTTACCGATTTCAGCAGGTAATTCCTCCTTTGTATTCAGCATTTTGAATTCAACAGAACGTACACGACCGATTTGTTCTGGAGTCACACCTTTATCAGTTCTCTCCCATACGGTTATGCCTGCCCAATAGTCAAGACGTTCGCTGGTATCCCAACTTATCATTGAACGCAATTTGGTACTTGCAATGACAATAGCAATGGAATCTCCCCGTCTATCATCTGTTATTTCCGGTGAAGCTTCCTGTTTTATAGTCAAAGCTACCTCTTTCTCCAGTTCATCTTCCTCGTTCACCGGAAGGAACTTAATCGAAGCGATTCTTTCTTTCGGATCCGTATTCATATCCCACTTAAATCGCATCTTGATGGTACGGGGACGAGCTCCATAATCCAAAGATATATCAGGTTGTCTTTTGGAAGTAGTCACCCAAGAGCCCATCAAAGGATAATCGACCTTGAATTTGACATTTGTAGTCACCGATATATCAAAATATCTTTTATCCTCGTTAGCCATACTGGCAACTTCCACTTCATATTTATCCAGACCTATCATCTTTCCATATCCGGTCTGATGTATTTTCAGTTCTTGCTTAGACTGTCCTTCCGGTACAAACGTCACGACAGCATGTCTCACATCATTAGAAAGTGTAGAATCCACTACAATCTCACAATTAGTGCTTCCGACACCATTAGCAGGCATCACCTTCACCCAAGGCTGGTTGACCTTTGCCACCCATTTAGTACCCGAAGCCACTTTCACCGACTCCATTCCACCTGTAGCACCCAAGGTGAACTCCTGGGCATCGATGGTGAAGCCAGAAATGCCTTCCTCATCCGAATCATCACAAGCAGCAATAAAACACAAGCTTGCAAAGAGGCATAAATATATTTTAAACAATGGTTTCATATAGATTCTTTTTTGTTATTTATCTATTTATTCTTTCAAATAATCACATCCACGAATATCCTGTTCCGGATCGTAGATGAGGAGATATCTTCCCTCTTTAATCAGATCGCAAACATTGGAAAGATTGAGAGAGATATTTGGATTATCCTTTATCTCAAAAACGATAATAGCCGATGATATCGTTTCAGAAATCTTTCGCAAATCATTTCCACCAATACAGAATTGTCTCAAACTCGGACATAAGCCTAAATTGCCCGGCCATTTTCTCAACAAGCGGTTACCATTCTCATCGCGCTGGTTACGTACAGCATAAACAGTTAATGTGGCAGCGTCCATCGGTCCGGTAGGAACTTCCGTAAAGCGGTTGTTACTTAGATCCACACCATAAAGGAAAGGCATATTTTTCCCATTAAAATCATCCGGAAGCTTTGATAAGTGATTATAAGTCAAGTCGAATGTTTTCATCATATACGAATATTTTGATGCATTGAATGTACCTTTCGGTATCTCTTCTATTCCATTACCGTTCAGTCCTAAAGCTGACACCTGAGAATTTGTATCAAACAGTATCTTCGGGAATTTTTTCAATTTATTCCCCCCCAATGCAATCGTACTGGCATTTACGCCCTTAAAAGTTCCATTCTCTTCACCCTCAAATCCATCAATTTCATTGAATGAAAAATTAACAGAAGACATTACATATACAGATTGCGAACTGAATATATTAGGGAATTTCTTCAATTTATTATAAGCAAAAGAGAAAGACTCCACATCAGCATATCCGCAGAAATGTCCACTTTCATCACGTGGCAATTCCTCTATCTGATTGTGATCCATTGACAATTGTACCAAAATAACATCACTACCGAATGCTTTCTCAATCTTTTTAATCTGATTGTATGCACAATCCAGTTTACCAAGTTTTTTCACCATTGACATATCCGGCAAAACAGTCAGTTTATTATAAGTCAAATAAAAGATCTGCAATGTTTTACTTATACTTTCGCTGGCTACAAACTTACCTAAATCCTCATGAAAATCTCCCAAACTCGGATTACTCGCCAAGTTGAATGATTGAAGGTTCGGCAGTTTATTCAGTTCTTCCGGAAGTTTTGTCATAGACGGACAATTGTAAATTTCAAGGTCTGTCAGATTCTCCAGCCCACTCAGGTCAGTCCCCGGTTCAAATCCTTCGAATTTACCGTTGGCAATATACAAATATTGCAATTTTTTCAGGTTTCCAATAGAAGCGGGTATTCTATGAATTCCATTTGTCAACCGATTGGCCGGGACATCTTTCAAAGAAGGACGATTGGCTTTGCTATTTACAGTAGGCTGAGAAAAACTATCGGGTATCCCCTCTTTCTGCCATTTCAAAGCAACTTGTATCGGTTCAGAGAAATATGATTCAATATCTACCTTTACAAACTTATTATAATAATCACTTCTTATAGAGTTCTTCTGTACTTCAGTCAATTCAGTTCCCATCGTCTTCTCAATGATATTATCACCTACTTGGTCGGAATGATTACCTAAAGATAAAGTTCTAAGCTCCGTTAAGTCTCCTAAAGATTCAGGAATATCACCTTCAGGACCGAACGCACCGATAGAAAGACCTGTGACACGTCCTTTGGCATCCAAATCGACACCAGGTTGATCTCCCCACAAATCAATATCTTTATTGAAATCCCAGTTAGTACCTAAAGGATATGTAGTACCCGAATAACTCCATCCCTTCTGATTCTTTTCCGGAATAGACGGGCCTTTCAAGGCTTCCCACATTTCTTTCAGAACAAGATAATCCTTAATACTGCCGGTAGTTTTACTGAAGTTAATCGGAACGTTAACTTCAGTAGTCACATTATCCAGCACTTCAAAGTCAGCACCGTTTACTTCTCCATATTCCAAAGACCCCTTATTTTTCTTTTTAGTCGTATAACTTTTAATCTTATATTTACCGGCAGAAAGACGGAATAATGAATCACTGACAGCCACGGATATCTTCTTTCCACTATCATCCAGCTTCTCTGTATACTTTACGGCAATATTCTCAAGAGTCGTCTCTTTTTTCGTAAACTGTTCCTGTACCGTTACATTGATGTATTTGATATCGGAGAAAACATAATCTTCGCCTATTGCCCGAGTGGATGGTAGAAATTTTTTAGTTATAGTAAATTTCACTATCCCTCGATTCACTACTTTCACCTGTATGTCTTGTACAGCTAACCCACCATTTACTACAGTCAAAATTGTCTTTTTATCCGGTTCGCCGGAAAGAATCTGTTTCAAATCCTGCGTAGTTCCATCTGCTTTATACAGATAGAAACCGATAATCTGATAAGTTCCGGCCATCAATTGAAGTTTGTCACTTCTCAAGCCAAATTCACTATCGTCGCCCATCGCTTCCAGACCGACAGTCTGTACAATTTCAGTACCGTCTTCCTGATTGATAAGCACGATTTTCATTTTTTGCGCATCACGCAAATAATCCAGCTCATTCGTACTGGCACGTGTACCTGTCGAAACACCTTTATAAAGTTTGAACTGAGCATATCCATATCCTGCCTGAAGTACGTCATCATCGTCAGAGCAACTTCCAGCTGTAAACCCTAAAGTAAACAACATGCAAGAAAGGACAAACATTTTTATAAATAATATCTTAGTTTTCATATAAGCTAAATTTTACATGTTATCAATCCTCATATCGGGGTTGAATCAGCAATACTCCTAAAATAGTTTCATTATCCATTAATTTAATAACCATAGGCTTTGTTCCATTCTTGCTTTCGTCCATGCCTGAAACATTGACAAATGCACTTGTCATATACCTTCCCTCAACTTCAATTCCTTCCCATACGGTATCCTGACCATTATGCTTAGTTTCAGCTTGCAAATTCCAACCGGAGTAGCCATTTACAATAATATGGAATGGATCATAATTAACACCTAAAGTCAACGATGAAACCAAAAATACATTTGTAGTACCATATTCACTTTCTAATTGTTCATCTGGCATATCCGAAGGTACAGCTTTCACAGGATTGCCTGTACCATCCAAAATAGGTTCACCACTTTCTTTAACCAAAGATATCAGATCTCCTGCCACTCCTTCCTGTTTTATATCAGCAATTATATTTTCATCATATTCCTTTGGAATCCCCTTTTCAAGTAAAACAAGATCGGATAGATGATCCTTAATTTCAGCATATATAACGTTAGGAAATGCTAATACATACGCAGTTCTTGCTTTCGAATTATTTGCGCTTGCTGCTATATTAATATTCCCTTCTTTATCATCATCTATCCAAAGCCAACGATTAAAGGAATCCATTATTGTATAAGAATATTCAAGCTCCCATGTCATCTGATTCCGTTCTGCCACATATTCCACACATACCAAGGTATATTCATCATTCTTAGCCATTACCGTTACAGGAACTCCCTCGCTATCATAACTATTATCGCCTGCAATATAACTTTCTCCATCAACCGAGACTTCTATGTTATCTTTCAGAGTACCAATAATTCTATCAGCAGGAATACCTTCATACTTCACAGGGACTTTTGCAACAGCTCCGCTTCTACTTTCAATTGTCAGAAAGCCGGTAACTTCATTCTTTTTATATTGCATTATCATCTGTGGAGTGACGCTGACATTATCTCCAGCATTGCCAGATACAACTTCGCTGTCTGATGCTCTACGATTGAATTCCATCCATTCGGGGTTACTTTTCAAAGCCCAATCCTCATTAGCTTCTAACACCAATATGTCAGTTCCATCAAAATTGATGACAAAAGGATTTTCTTCTGTGTACATTACAGACTTGTCCGCATTGAAAGCCCGAACTTCATAACCAGTAGACGGACGCGTCACCTCCGCTATCACCTGCTGGCTTCCTGCCAGCTTCATAGTCAGCTCTGCCTTATAAGATTTTAACAGTTCGGTAGCATCATCACTAATATGGATAGTGACTGTCTGCTTTCCGGCATTGCCTGAACAAACGAACGTCCTCTCACCATCCTGTTCAAAATAGCACCATAACGATGAGGAAGTCAATATCCAGTTATCGGCAGCCTCAAAAGTCAGTGTCTTGGTATCTCCGATTTCACATTCTATTTTCTGCAAATCCGGGAATACAGGCGTTGTAGTCTCGTCATCATCACTGCAAGCAGATACGAAGAGACAAAACACTAACGTAATCAATTGCAAATAATATTTCATTATATCTTTCATATTTATTTCCGATTATAGTTTAGAGTCCTTCCTCTTTCTTATACTGTTCCGCTTCTTCATCACTAATCCACTCCAAGATATTCACATAAGTACCTACTGTACCTTTACCCACCACATAAATAGTGCTATATAAGAATACGAATTTCTGGCATACATTATAATAAGAATCGTATGCAACAGGCTGAGTACACATCAGCTTTCCATTACCGTAAATGGTTCCGAAGGCTTCTGCCGTACTACCTATAATTTGATCATCAAACTCTACAAATGGTTTCAACGGATCGGAAGGATCATACTTAATTTTAAGATCATAATTCTTGTAGAAAAAATCATGTAATATGATAGTATTATCTTCCGTCTTGTCTCTTTCTGCCTGCAATAACCGATGTTCCGTATCCGTCATATATGCATTAAAGAAAGAAGAAGTCAATAGACAATAGCCTTCAAAAGTACTTAGTTCAAAAGGACATGCTTTTTGCATTTGAACACGAGTACGTGTACCGTACAAATCCCATATATTTTCATCTTTCGGAAGCAAATTGAATGTAACCGACAAAGAGTCAGTTTTACCTATATTTTCATAAACACCCTTCATCCGGAACTTTGCAACTCGCTCCCCTGCTTTAATGGTTACCGTATTTGATTCAACTACATATTGCTTTTTTTCAATTGCATTACTAGCCTTATCGTCTACTTCCACACCAAAAGAACGGTCATAATCGCATATATTCGTAGCTACTACCGGAATCTCAAACCATTTCTCGCTGTCCTGCACCGGATACATAGATAATGTATCGGAGAACATCACGTAGTCGGAACCGCTGTAAGTCGTCCGGGAAAGATCATTACATCCCCAGAATCCGACAGCCAACGTCGTAAGTGTTACTATTCCTGTTATTAATCGTTTCATTGTTTCTCTATATTATCTTTATACATTATTTATTGCTTTCATTAGGTGCTAGATCCACGCCAGGAGCATCCAACTCATGTTGTGGAATAGGCCATACAAAACGAGGATCGTCTTTCTCTAACTTCAACGTATTACCCGGAGAGATAGTCGAAGTTTGTTCTTTACGTTCAAATCCCTCATGCCAACGTTTCAAGTCGTTAAGACGGAAACCTTCCATAAAGAGTTCTTTCATACGTTCTTCACTGACAGTTTTAAACCAATTTTCTTCTGTAAGCGTAGTAGAGCCACCATAAGAAGAATAACGAGCCATACGTAAAGTAGAAATATCAATTCCTGCTTTTCCATAATAAGATGCTCCCATCCGGCAATAAGCCTCTGCACGAATCAGATATTGTTCCGCTAACCGGAACGGTTTCGGCATGGATACACACAGCAATCTTTGGCTTATAAAATCCTGATTTCCCATGTATTTAACCAAAAGAGGCCAAGTCAACCCATGAGAAAATCCGGTCGTTGCCGTAGCGAAATAAGCATTATAGCGTAAATCAGCATTGGCATAGGTATCCAATGCCCATTTAGCTGGTACATAATCCGGTTTATAAGATGTATAATCATAATTGAGGAATACAGTGCCTAATGCCCCTCCATAGGAATTTACCTCAAACATTACTTTCCAAATGATTTCAGTAGAATTATCATACTGCCACATGTATGCAAAATCATTATAAGTAACCGAATAACTATGCTTGGTTGCATCAGCTAATATATATTTCTTACTATCTATTACTTTAGTAGCATATTCAACAGCTTTCTCCCACTTCCGCATATACAGGTACATACGAGCATATAAAGCATTGACTGTACCAATCGTGAAATATGCAGAATTATAAATAACCTCAGTGTCATCATCCGTAGCCAGATATTCGGCCGATCTAGCCAAATCATCCAATACAAACTGATACGAATCTTTTAAAGAAGCACGTTTTACAGGTCCCGGATTAACGTAGCTGGACTGCAGTACAACTCCCAGTTCATTGGCAGCTTCTTCGTCACTTTCATAAGCTTTACAGAAACACTTCAACAGTTCTGAATAAGCCAGCGCACGGGCAAAATAGATATGACCTTTATAGGTATCCAACTTGTCCAGTTGTTCATCATCTGAAGTGTTGGCCTCTACAGCAGCAATGTTATCAAGAACAAAATTGCAACGTCCGATGACAGTATACAAGCCACCATACACATATTCCACCTGTTTATTGATAGCTAATATTTCATTACGCCATACATCACCATAGATATTTGTATATCCTTTAACAGCGTATACCAGATCCGTCTGAATATCAGGCAATAAAGTCAAGTATCCGCTATATAGGCTGGCATTTTTAAACTGTGCATAAATACCGACCAAAGCTTGGCGTACATCGCTCACTGTCTTAATAGCCTCTTCTTGCGGAATTGCATCTTGCGGATATTTATCAAGACAGGAAGATGCCGAAAGCAATACCGCAACTAAAACTATATATAATTTTATTTTTCTTATCATCACTGATTAATTTTAGAATGAAACTTCCAGTCCGAATGTAAACTGACGGGACATAGGGTATTGAGCCTTATACACATTGGAGGTAGACTCCGGATCCATCCCTGTAAAACTTGTAAATGTCAACAAATTCTGTCCCTGCGCATAAATACGGGCACTACTTAAAAAATTAGTCCGCTGCAACCATTTCTGTGGGAATGTATAGCTAAGCATTAAATTTTTCAGACGCAGGAAAGAAGCATCTTCCAAGAATCGTGAATCTAGTTGAGGAGTAACTCCATAACGAGGGATATCAGTCACATCTCCCGGCTTTTTCCATCGATCATAAAGCATACGTTTTGACTGATTGTAGGCACTGAACAGTCCGTTGCTCTCTTGAAAAACTCTGTCATTGTTAAGCATCCAGCGATCGGCCACCCACGTGAACTGTGCGGAAAGTGAAAATCCTTGCCAAGAAAGTGTAGTACCAAAACCACCTTGCCAAGGAGCTTCATGTGTCTTACCCAGCATCACTTTGTCATTTTCATTATATTCTGTAGTAATTTCACCGTCTTTGGTATACCATAAAGCATCTCCATTAGTAGGATTGACTCCTGCATAACGGTTCAGATAAAATTCACCTAACGGATGACCTACCGCAACCATTCTACCAGTATCAGAGGCTACATATTCTGTTATCCCATTATAAAGCTCGGTTATCTCATTTTTATTATATGAAACATTGGCGTTCACATTCCATGTAAAGTCTTTGATGCGAAGTACGTCTGCACTGACATTAATTTCTACACCACGGTTTCGCATAGCTCCCACATTATCCCAACGAGTTCCAAAACCGCTAGTTGTGTAAGAAATGGGAACTGCCATCAACATATTAGTAGTTTTCTTATTATAAAACTCCACATCCAAATTTATACGATCAATAAAACCTAAATGCAGTGCCACATTAGTAGCCCATGTAGACTCCCAACTTAATTCTTCATTTCCCAACTGGGAAATAGCAATACCTGATTCATTGTTATACTTATATCCACCGGAAACTAAAGCCAAATGTTCATAGTTATTAATAGAAGAGTTGCCCGATGTACCGGTATTAATCGCTATTTGCGCATTAGTAAGCCATTTATATTTTTGCATGAACTTCTCCTTACGGAGATTCCACATAAACCCGACTGACCAAAAAGCTCCCCAATGTTTATCTGTTCCGAAACGGGAAGATCCATCCCCACGAACCGAAAAGTCAGCATAGTAACGATCATCATAATTATATTCACCACGACCAAAAAAAGAGAGAAAAGAATATTCCGTAACGGGATCTCCCCATGATGAAGCGGTAGAACCGGAAGACAAGTTTGTCAAAATATCATTTGTCTGTCCACGAGTCGTAACCTGAAAACCTTCATAATGATAATCGACTCCTTCCTGCCCAACCATAAAGTTGAATGAATGAACATCATTCAACATAAAACGGTAGTTTGCCGTATTTGTAATCATCAGATTAAGCATATCATACGAACTACGCTGGGCACCTCCATAATTATTATTTGGCTTATAACTCGGAAAACTTCGATAAAAAGAAGTAGTATGACCATAATCTGCACTTAGTTGTGAACGAATTGTGAGATTCTTTATAGGTGTAGCTTCAGCATAGAAAGTAGATAAAAGTTTATACTTCTTATTTGATAACGGATTGTTTTCCATCCATGCTAACGGATTCTCCGTCGTTCCTTTCCAACTGCCGTCATCCTGAAGAGCCAGACTTCCATCCTCCTTATAAGGATTCCAGTAAGGCAAC
The DNA here is from genome assembly GCF_019052435.1 of Bacteroides sp. MSK.20.12. Classification (NCBI taxonomy): domain Bacteria; kingdom Pseudomonadati; phylum Bacteroidota; class Bacteroidia; order Bacteroidales; family Bacteroidaceae; genus Bacteroides; species Bacteroides sp. MSK.20.12. The sequence goes on from NZ_JAHQVH010000042.1 coordinate 50,838, forward strand.
ATGAAAAAAGATGCGGAAATAGGAGCCCACAATGCATATTCACCATCATCACTCTGTTCTACCTCCTGATAAGTAAACATTGTATTCGTTCCTATTTTCAACCATTTATTAGCTTTCGCCTCCACATTGGCACGGAAGTTAACACGCTCAAATGTAGAACCTACTGCAATACCATCCTGATCATAATAGCTTCCCGAAACATAATAATTTAACTTTTCCGTACCACCATTTACTGATAACTCGTAATTCTGCAAGGGTGCTTTGTCATTGTATACCTTATCCAGCCAATTGATATTTATCTTACTTAATTTCTCGTAATCCTGTCCTTTATCCAATCCCACTTCTTTTTCAAACTGAATACGTTCGTTCGTATCCATCTGATCCCAGTCCTTTGAAGCTAATTGGGAAAAACCTAGTTGTGTACGGAAAGTAATCTTGGCAGCTTCCCCCATACGTCCACGCTTGGAAGTGATTACTACCACGCCATTAGAAGCACGTGCGCCATAGATAGAAGTAGAAGAAGCATCTTTCAACACTGAAATGCTCTCAATATCATTAGGACTAATCGTGTTGAAATCTGAACTTGAAATAGCCACTCCATCCAATATAAAAAGAGGATCTTTCCCCGAATTAATTGAATTTGTTCCGCGAATACGAAAAGTTGCTGCCTTACTGGGTTCACCTGATTCAGAAAGCACCATTAATCCCGGTGCCTGCCCTTGCAGTGCCTGATCGAAACTCGGAGCAGGAACATCTTCCATCTTTTCAGCTTTTACCGTAGATACAGAACCTGCAATCGTACCTTTCTTACGTACACCGTAGGCAACAACCACTACTTCTTCTACCATTTGTGCATCACTCTCCATCTTCAGATTCATGCGAGTGGCAGCAGACACCTGCTTTTCCATCGTTTTCATTCCAATGTAAGAAAACTGCAAAATAGCAGGGGATTTCGTCACTGTGATACTGTAATTACCATTCATATCGGTAATTACTCCGTTCGTCGTACCCTTCTCCAAAACAGACACACCAATCATCGGCTGATTGTCTTCCGCCGAAATAATGTGTCCCGTTACCTGATATCCACCCTGTGCAAAAAGCAACAGGGGGATACTTGTCAGAGTAAAGAGTACAAACAAGAGAATTGATTTTCTCATCTTTGATACTTTGATTTTAAATTAATGAAATTGATTTATTTTTATAGATTTATCTACAATAAGGAATACGCAGTCTTCGCGTAGAATAATACACTCCTTTCCCAAAATCGGTTTATGCATTTTCTGCACCGACTTGGGACAGGCTATTATTATCTATAAATATAGAATAGGAATAGACTAACTTGGCAAATTCTTAATATTGCGCCAAATATCCAAATAGATTTTTCGTGTTACTGCTGTGTGAATTAAATGTATGACCATCTGCTCTCTTAAGTTATAAATTAAACACTAATATCACTTGTTCTGTTTAGGTGTTATACACTTCTAATATTGTTCTATTTCGGCTACAAATATATATATTATATTTAAATAAAAGAAACAATATGTCGCATATTTTATACCAAATTTCCACTTATATCTTTTTGATACATATTTAAGTACACAAACCCATAAATGAAAATAAATCCACAACATATTTCAATGATAGTTGAATATAAACGTTCATTTTGACAGTTACTTTAATTACTCAAATAACAACATCACAACTCATACAAAATAGCTTATTAAGAGGATTCAATATAGAAAAGATAATTATTCAAAACTATTTCCTATTTTTGCACTCATTATATATAAATAAGGTATAAGATGAACTACGGATTTGTAAAAGTAGCTGCAGCCGTGCCACACGTAAAAGTGGCTGACTGTAAATTCAATGTAGAGAAGATAGAAAGTCTGATTGCAGTGGCTGAAGGAAAAGGAGTGCAGATCATTATTTTCCCGGAAATGAGTATCACCGGATATACTTGTGGTGACCTATTCGGACAACAACTTTTGCTGGAAGAAGCAGAAATGGGGCTGATGCAAATTCTGAATAACACCCGTCAATTAGATATCATTTCTATTGTTGGCATGCCTGTCGTTGTCAATTCGACAGTTATCAATGCAGCCGTAGTGATTCAGAAAGGGAAAGTGTTGGGAGTTGCAGCCAAGACCTATCTGCCGAATTATAAAGAATTCTACGAACAACGTTGGTTCACATCAGCGCTTCAGTTGACTACAAACAACGTACGCTTGTGTGGACAAATCGTTCCCATAGGTGCAAATCTGCTTTTTGAGACTTCAGATACGACTTTTGGCATTGAGATATGCGAGGACCTTTGGTCTACTATACCTCCAAGTTCCTCATTGGCACTGCAAGGAGCAGAAATTCTGTTCAATATGTCTGCTGATAATGAAGGCATTGGAAAGAACAATTATCTTTGTTCTCTCATCAGCCAACAATCTGCACGTTGTATTGCCGGATATGTATTCTCGTCTTGTGGCTTTGGAGAATCTACTACCGATGTGGTTTTTGCCGGTAATGGGCTGATTTATGAAAACGGTTCACTGCTTGCACGCAGCGAACGTTTCAGTATGAAAGAGCAACTGATTATCAGCGAAATTGATGTGGAACGCATCCGGGCAGAACGCAGAATAAATACTACCTTCGCCGCTAATCAGGCAAATTTAGGAGACAAGAAGGCGGTTTCTATCGCAACAGAATTTGTCAACAGCAAAGAACTGACCTTAACCCGGAAGTTCAATGCCCATCCTTTCGTACCACAAGGAATTGAGCTAAATGAACATTGCGAAGAAATATTCTCTATCCAAGTGGCCGGACTAGCACAAAGATTAGTTCACACCGGAGCCAAAACAGCTGTAGTGGGTATTTCAGGCGGACTAGACTCAACACTGGCACTGCTCGTCTGCGTGAAGACCTTCGATAAACTGGGATTATCCCGGAAAGGTATTCTCGGAATCACGATGCCGGGTTTCGGAACGACTGACCGCACCTACCATAATGCGATCGATCTAATGAAATCATTAGGTATATCCATCCGTGAAATTAGTATTAAAGATGCCTGCATCCAACATTTTAAGGACATCGAACATGACATGAATGTACATGACGTTACATACGAGAATTCGCAAGCGCGCGAACGTACACAAATACTAATGGATGTGGCCAATCAGACTTGGGGAATGGTTATCGGCACAGGGGATTTATCCGAACTTGCATTGGGATGGGCTACTTACAACGGCGATCACATGTCCATGTACGGGGTAAATGCGAGTGTTCCCAAAACACTTGTGAAATATTTAGTACAATGGGTGGCAGAAAACGGTATGGACGAAAACTCGAAAGCTACTTTGCTTGATATTGTAGACACTCCTATTAGCCCGGAATTGATTCCGGCGGATGAGAACGGAGAAATTAAACAGAAAACAGAAGATTTGGTAGGTCCTTATGAACTGCACGACTTCTTCCTATATTATTTCTTACGTTTCGGCTTCCGGCCTTCCAAGATATTCTATTTGGCAAAAACGACATTCAAAGATATGTATGATGAAGAAACCATCAAGAAATGGCTTTCCACTTTCTTCCGTCGTTTCTTCAATCAGCAGTTCAAACGTTCTTGCTTACCGGACGGACCTAAAGTAGGAAGTATTTCTATTAGTCCACGGGGGGATTGGAGGATGCCTAGTGATGCCAATTCAGCTATGTGGCTTAAAGAAATAGAGAATTTATAGGGAAGTACAAACATCAAACTATTCTCACTGCTATGAGAAAAAATACTCATTACTATGAGAAGATTTTCTCATTAGGGATATTCAGTAAATGTTCCTCTTTCTAAAAAATCAAGAGAAAAGCTTTGCT
>NZ_JAHQVH010000043.1:0-52764 GCF_019052435.1 Bacteroides sp. MSK.20.12
GTGGCAAAATTTCATCCATTGTTCATTATCATAACAGCTATTTTGTGGGCTTTTTGATGGACGGTATTCTGTTACTGGAGAAACAAAAGGACGCGAATCATTATCAGGTTCAACCGTTACCTGTCAACAGCGGTGTCTTCTGTCTCAAGAAAGATCGTTTTCAGGATGTTGTCTGGATTGGTACCGACGGACAGGGCGTTTATCTTTATTCGAACCCGCTTTATTCTATCAAGTCAATGGTGCTTAGCAACTATACCGAGAAAATTGAACGTCCCGTACGTGCCTTGTATCTTGATGATGACCGTACTTTCTGGGTAGGAACCAAAGGAAACGGGATTCTTAAAATCTATGATTACGAATTTGATAAAAACATCTCCGACTGTCGGGCGGAGGTGTTGACTACCTCTAATAGTGCTTTGAGTAGTAATGCCGTTTATTGTTTTGCCAAGAGCCACCGGAATTTGCTTTGGATAGGAGACGAAGAAGGATTAACTTATTATTCATATCGGGAAAAACGTATCAAGAGTATACCAATACGGATCGGTAACGAAGATTTCAAATACATCCATGACATTTACGAAACAGCAGATTCCGAACTGTGGCTGGCGAGTGTCGGCATGGGAGTGGTGAAAGCTCGTATTGCCGGAACACCGGACAATCCGGTGATTGTGGATGCGCAACGTTACATCATCAATGACGGCGAACTGGGATCGAACTATTTCTTTACTATTTATGCGGAGAATGAAGCCAACCTGTTGTTTGGCAATAAAGGATATGGGGTATTCCGCTATAACGAAACGACGAATGGCCTGGAACCGGTGTCTACTCACAAATACGAAAACATGACCCTGAATAATATTCTCGCTATCAGTAAAGACAGCAGCAATAACTATCTTTTCGGAACGAGCTACGGATTGATAAAGTACACATCGGAAACCTCTTATCAGCTCTTCAATGCCAAGAATGGTTTCCTGAATAATACCATTCATGCAATTCTTAGAAACTCGTCCGACGACTTCTGGTTGAGCACCAATCTTGGATTAATCAATTTCGATACGAAAAGGAATGTCTTTCGTTCATACGGTTTTGGAGATGGTTTAAAGGTGGTAGAGTTTAGTGACGGAGCCGCTTTTCGGGATTCCCAGACTGGTACTCTGTTCTTTGGCGGAATCAATGGAGTCGTAGCTATCCGGGCGGATGGCCGTCCGGAGCAGCTTTATATGCCTCCTGTTTATTTTGATAAGCTGTCTATCTTCGGTGAACAATACAATCTGGGCGAATTTCTCACCCGGAAAAAAGAAACTGAAGTCTTGAATTTGCAGTATGACCAGAATTTCTTTTCTGTTTCATTTGCCTCTGTGGATTATCTGAATGGTAATAACTGTACCTATTTCTATAAACTAAAAGGATTGAGTGACCAATGGGTAAACAATGGTTCGGAAAGCGGAGTCTCTTTTACGAATATGGCTCCCGGCGAATATACCTTACTGGTGAAATATTACAATAGTGTCTTTGATAAAGAGAGTGATGTCTATTCTCTGGTGATTCGTATAGGTGATCCGTGGTATGCTTCCTGGTGGGCTTATTTGATTTATGCCCTGTGTCTGCTTTTACTGGCAGCCTTGCTGATACGTTCCTTTATCCTGCGCTCCAAACGTAAAAAGCAGGAATTGCTGAACGAGATAGAGAAACGCCATCAAAAGAATGTCTTTGAGTCCAAACTTCGTTTCTTTACTAATATCGCACATGAATTTTGTACTCCGCTGACTTTGATTTATGGTCCTTGCGGACGAATCCTTTCATCGAAGGGACTTAGTAAATTTGTCGTGGACTACGTACAGATGATTCAGACGAATGCGGAGCGTCTCAACAACCTGATTCATGAGTTGATCGAATTCCGTCGGATTGAAACGGGAAACAGGGAAGTGCGGGTTGAGTCATTGAATGTGTCTTCCATTGTGAAAGGAATAGCCAAAACGTTTGTTGAAATGGCTAAATCCAGAAACATCACTTTCTTGAGCAAGATACCCGAGCAGGTGATGTGGAACTCGGACAAAGGATTCCTGAATACAATTATTATTAATCTGATTTCTAATGCCTTTAAATATACTCCCGACGGACAGAGTATCAAGATTGAAGTGGATACGAGCCGGGAAAATATGCTGGCTCTTCGTGTAGCAAATGAAGGAAGTACCATCAAGGAAAAGGATTTTCAGTATATTTTTAATCGGTATGCCATTTTGGATAATTTCGAGAATCAGGATGAAAAGAACTTTTCACGGAACGGACTGGGGCTAGCCATCTCTTATAATATGGCAAAGTTGCTGAATGGTACGTTGAAAGTGGAAAATACTCCTGACGGATGGGTGATGTTTACACTAACCTTGCCGGTCGTGGAACTGACTACCGGAGTGGTGGAAACCAAGCGGCTCACAGCGGAATACATCCCTAAGATAGATACTCAATCGATACTGAAACTTCCCCAGTATGAGTTTGATAAGATGCGTCCTACGCTTTTGGTTGTCGATGATGAAATCGAAATGCTATGGTTTATTGGAGAAATCTTCTCGGCTGACTTCAATGTGGTAACCTTGCAAGACCCTGAACGGCTGGATCAGGTGATGAATGAGGTTTATCCGAATGTGATTATCTGTGATGTCATGATGCCGGGAATGGGTGGCATTGAACTGACCAGGCGGATTAAATCGGTGAAAGAGACGGCGCATATTCCTATTATTGTGGTTTCCGGACGACACGAGATGGAACAACAGATGGAAGCCCTTTCTGCCGGTGCGGAAATGTATATCACAAAACCGTTTAGTGCGGAGTATCTTCGTATCTCTGTCTGTCAGGTGATAGAACGGAAAGAGGTGTTGAAAAATTATTTCAGTTCGCCGATCAGTTCTTTTGAAAAGTCGGACGGGAAGTTGACGCATAAAGAGTCGAAGAAGTTCCTTCAGTCGGTTTTGAAGATTATCAATGATAATATAACGAACAAAGATTTGACTCCGCGTTATATCGCCGATCGACTGGCAATCAGTCCCCGGAGTCTTTATCGGAAGATGGAAGAGATAGGAGAGGATAGCCCGACCGATCTGATTAAGGAATGTCGTTTGCACATAGCGAAAGATTTATTGCTGACCACTAAAAAGACGATTGATGAAGTTGTATTCGATTCGGGATTCTCGAACAAAGTTACTTTCTTTAAGGTGTTCCGTGAAAAGTATGAGTGCACGCCAAAAGAGTTTCGGATGAAACATTTGGAAGAGGTTCAGCAGTAGCCTGTGGCGGGAATTTTTAAAGAAAAAGAAGAAGTAAATATCCGTGTTAATATAGTAAATATCCGTGCCAAAAGGTAAAAAAGGATAGTTAATTTTCTTTTGGTAGAGTTTAGTGATTTTATCTTTGTCTCATCGAAGTTTTTAAGTAGATAAACTTGAAAAGTATTAATTTATTAATCTTTAATCTAATGAAAAGGAAACTTAGTTTTTTATTTCTTTCAGCATTGACCATTCCATTTTTTATGGGTTCGTGCAGTGATGATAAAGAAGAACAGGAAGTGAAACCGGCAACAGATCTGGTTGTCGATAATAATTCGGTGACACTACTACAAGGAGACGAAATTACGGTGAGTATCACCTCCGGTAATGGCGATTATTATGTGAAGCCATTTGATGAAAACGTGGCGACGGCTACAATCAATGGTAATAAGGTGACTATTAAAGCTACCGAAAATAGCCAGTTGGAAGAAAATAACCGTACGGAAACTACTATATTAATAGTAGATGGACGTAAGAAAGTGGCTAGAGTGCTGGTTCGGGTAGCAAAACTCTGGGATTTGACGGTAGATGCACCGGAAGAAGGTTTTGACCTTTTTATCGGTGAAAAGAGACTGGTGAAGATTTTGACCGGTAACGGAGATTATCAGATTTCCATACCGGAAGGTGCTGATAAGTTTTTGGAAGTGGGTGAACTATCCGGACAAGTTATTCCGTTGACTGCCAAGTTCGAGACTGGAGCCGATCCGGTAAATATTACGATAACAGATAAGAAAGGTAAGACAATCACTATTCCTGTGGTAGTGAACATCGTGGATCTGACACTGAAAAGTAATGAAGCCACTTTTGCCGAACCGGATGCCGAATCTCAATATATCTCTATTGAGAGAGGTAATGGCGGATATAGTTTCACTTATCAGGTGGGAGACAGCGAGCCTACTACGGATGCAACGATTGTGGAAGCTACTGAAAAAGAGAACTTGATTACCTTGAAACCCAAAGCTAGAGGTGATGTGAAAGTGATTGTGACAGACCAGAAAGGTTCTGTGGAGGAGATTTCGGTGAAAGTGAATCCATATAACCTTAAACTGGAAAATGAAGCAACTTCTTTAATCATCGGTGGTTATGAGGCATCTACAGAAATAGCTATTACCAGAGGAAATGGTGATTATAAGTTGGCACAACTCACAGATGATAATAAAACCTATTTGAAAACCGCAGAATTGATTACGGAAGACGGGGCTACCAAGTTAAAACTAACAGGAAAGAAGCTCGGGGCTACCACACTGGAACTGTCTGATGCGGCAGGTCAGAAATTGACGTTACCAGTTTATGTGAATCCGGTATGTTATCGTATGGAATATGACGTATGCTTTAAAATTGATATTAAAAAGTATGCCGAATCACATTCAGAGGTAAAAAGTATGAATCAGCTTACTTTTGAGGTTGTGTTCTACCCGACTTATACTCGTTCTATGCAATCGTTTATAGGTTTGGAAAGTGTATTCCTGCTTCGTGCAGAAGCTAAGGATGTGAATCCGCGTTTTGAAATAGCCACTAAAATTAATGGTAAGAGTGATCCCCGTTTCCGTAGTCAGCAAACTATTTATTGCGATGATTCGGAAGGTGGACGTAAGACTCCGGGTAAATGGTATCATATAGCCATTGTATATGATGGAACGAAATCAAGTACTAAAGAGGCTTATAAAATGTATATAAACGGGGTGAGAGAAACGTTGACTCCTGCAGATAACTCTTATGAGGATTGTGCCCCTAATTCATCTCTCAATCTGACAGATGTAGGTGGAAATGATAAAGCACTGTTGATTGGACGTTCCGGAGATTCATATCGGGTAGGATATTGCAAAGTTTATCAGGCACGGATGTGGAAGAGAGCGTTGGACGAAAGTGAAATTAAAGCGAATATGTGCAAAATCCTTAATGCAGAAGAACACTCTGACTTGATGGGATATTGGGTATTCTCGAAAGGTGTCGGAGGTACTACAGTTTTTGAAAATTGGGGAAATGGCGGCAACGGATTGGATGCGCAAGTTTGTTTGCAGAATATAAGCGAAAATAAACCTGCCTGGGGAGCGGAACTTCCTGCAACTTATAATGGAGATAAGAGCCGCTTTGAACCAATTGAATGTCCTCATTCATACTAAAACTAGGAATATAATAATATGAGAAACAATATGATAACAAAAAAACTAATCAAATTTGCCCTGCTGTTTTTTCTTATCGGACTGACGGCTTGTGACAATAAACTGAATCCGGGATTTGATCCGGATGATTATGAACCGATTGTTCCGCCTGAACCTGTTAGAACCATGGATGCAATGGCTAGTGGCGAGCGGGTAGTACTTTCGGGTGCTTCGTTGACAGATATTGTTCTGAAATGGACGCCTACCGAAAAACACGGAAATACAGTATATCGTTATGAAGTATTGATTGATACGATCGGGGGCGACTTTACCAAACCGGTAGAAACGATCTTTTCTGACAATAACGGTTTGGAATCACAGTTGACTTTAACCCATTATCAGGCAAACACAATAGGTAAACTGGCTAAATTCCGTTGCAATACCAACGGCACACTGCGTTGGAAGGTGCGTGCTTATTGCGGATTGGATCAGGCTCTTAGTAGTCTGGAAGGCTATTTCGTGATCTTCATGATGGATGGCATCGATGATATGCCTGCTGAAAATGACCCGGTTTACATCACGGGTGTGGGTACGGAAGATGATGGTGATGAAGCGGAAGCACAACAAATGCTCCGTCAGAATGAAGGAATCTATCAGACTTTCACTCAATTGAAAGCCAACCAGCCGTTTGTCTTTATGTCTACTGTCGAAGGTCGTAAGTGTTATTATTATGTAGACGATAATGGAGTGCTGCGTGAACGTAACGATGGTGAAGAATATACGGTGACTGTCCCTCAATCGGGTATTTATCGTATTACCATCAATATGGGTGAACAAACCATCAGTTATGATGAGATAGGAGCCGTATATCTTTATAACCAGTCTGGAGGGTACAGACAAAACTTCGACTATCTGGGATATGGCAAATGGGGCGTGAAGAATTATACAGCACGTAAGCAAAAAGAGGATTGGGCAGGAAGCGGTGAAACCCGTCATAGCTTTAAGATGGAGATCAACGGAACGACTTACCGTTGGGGACATAAGGAAAGAGATAAGGGACAGCCTAATTTGGATACCGATAAGAGTTATTATAATCTATATCAATTAGCATTGGGTACTGATGCCTGGGATTATAGTTTCCGTTTCTGCGACGAATTACTGCAGTGGGGTGCTATACAGGGAAATGTATATTATGCTACGGTGAAAACCGATGTAACCCTTTATTTCAACGCAGAGCTTGGAACGTATACCCACCGTTGGGTAGCTTCGGAAACGAATGAAGATTAAAACTTAATAATAATATGAAGAACTATATAGTATCATTATCAAAAAGAGTTTTGCTGTTAAGCGGTGCACTGGCAATATTCGCAGCTTGTGACGATGGCGATTTGGGAGACATCTACAAAGGTAACTCATCCGGCGAATATGTGTCGGATGTGAACTGGACGGATGCAGCCGACAAAAGTACAGGAACATATATCAAATATTTCTATGAGAATGCCAGTGGACGGAATACCTTTTGCGGAAGCATCTATTGGGAAAAACCGAATACACCGGAAACCGGAGAACCAACAAGTACAGGCGGTAGCGGTGGTTGGTCACAGGGACATGCATTGGATGTTATCACCGATGCTTATATCCGCCATGCGAACAATCCCGAATATCAGACTTATTTGTATGAAAACATCATGAAACCTTTCCTGCCGGCTTTTGATGACTGGAATGAGCATTGCGGTTATGGTGGCAAGGATTTTTGGAATAACTTCTATGATGATATGGAATGGATGGCACTAGCTTCCCTGCGGGTATACGAGTTGACTGGTGATCCTGATTATTACAGTGCATTGATGAAGATGTGGAATCATATCAAGGGAGCAAAGAATGACTACAAAGGGGCAGGAGGAATGGCATGGAAAACGGATGCGCCGGCTTCGCGTATGTCTTGTTCCAATGGTCCCGGTTGCCTGTTGGCTATGAAGTTATATCAGCTCACCATTAAGGAGGCTAAAGACGGTTGGGAAGAGCAGGCTGCTTATTACCTGAACTTCGCCAAAGAGGTATACAACTGGATGACGGCTTATCTGTGTGATATTTCCACCGGACAGGTATATGATAATTTGAGTATTAAAGATGACGGTACACCGGGAGATCCTGATAAAGTAGCTTTGTCTTATAATCAGGGAACATTTATGGCGGCTGCCTTGGAATTGTACAATGCTACCGGTGAGGAGGAATATCTTCGTAATGCGGTTGCTTTCGGCTCTTATCAGGTAAATAAGAAAATGGACTCTAACTATCCGGTATTCAGTGGTGAAGGAAATTCGGGAGATAATCTTTTATTCCGTGGAATATTTGTCCGTTACTTCCTGGATATGGTGAAACAGCCGACTAACAGCCTTTATCCGGAAAAGACCAAGAATAAGTTTATCGCTGCATTGCGCAGCTGTTCTGATGTGCTTTGGACGTTGGCTCATCCCGAAGGCTATTATGTGTGGGAGTACGACTGGGCAAAAGCACCGGCCTTTGGTAATCGCGACAACAGGGAAGATCGCCTGACAATCTCCTTGAATGCGGAAGTCCCGGGAGCAACAATGATTGAAATCCGTGCCCGTTATGAAGACTGGGTGCAAGGTAAAGCAACGGAAAAGGCCAACTGGGTCGGACCGGATTTCGGTAAGAAAGCAGAGGAATAAGATTGATTTATTACACATAGAAAATCGAAAAGAAAGATGATACATATAAAAAGAAATATTTGTCTGGTGGCTGTTTCTTGCACTCTTCTTGCAGGTATACCTTTGCAGGGTGTGGCGCAAACGGGAAGAACGGCAAAGGTGCAGGCCACACAAAGCAATAAGATAACAGTGTCGGGTACGGTATTGGACAAGACGACAAATGATCCGTTGATCGGTGTGTCTGTTGTCGTGAAAGGAGTAGCCAATGCAGGTACGATTACGGATATGGATGGTAAGTTTACGCTTAAACTGCCTTATGCGGAAGCTCCGTTGGTGTTTTCTTATCTGGGTTACCAGCCACAGGAGATTGTTCCCGGTGCAAAGAAAGAACTGACTGTCTTATTGCAGGAAGATACGAAAGCATTGCAGGAAGTGGTTGTAGTTGGTTATACCAAACAACGTAAAGAAACGATGATCGGTTCTGTTGCTACCATCACGACAAAAGATCTGACGCAAAGTCCTACTGCCAATATCAACAATGCGCTTGCCGGACGTCTGCCGGGGTTGATTGTAAACCAGTATGCGGGTGGTGAACCGGGTGTGGATCAAAGTGAATTGTTTATCCGTGGTAAGGCAACTTACGGTAACCAGAGTGCCATTGTCATTGTCGATGGAATCGAACGTGACATGAGTTACCTCGCACCGGATGAAATTGAAACATTCACTATCCTGAAAGATGCTTCCGCCACTGCCGCTTATGGTATCCGTGGTGCAAATGGTGTAATCGTTATTACTACCAAACGTGGTAAGGCAGCGGAAAAGGCAACCGTGAACCTGAAAGCCTCTATCGGTATTAACCAGCCGATCGGTTTCCCCGAATATTTAGGCTCTGCCGATTATGCAACTTTATATAATGAAGCCAGATTGAACGATGCCAAGATGACGGGCGCAGACATCAGCAGTTTGAACCTTTTCTCTCAACAGGCGATTGACAATTTCCGCCGTGCGAAAGGAGACAACTCCGATGGTTTGGGATATGACTGGGATTATTATGATTTTGCTTTCAAACCCGGTTTGCAGGAAGATGTCAGCCTCTCCATCCGTGGCGGTACGGACAAGGTACGTTATTATGTATTGGCCAATTACTTTTCACAAGGCGGTAACTACAAATATTCGAATGCCGGTGAATATGACTCGCAAACCAAGTTCACCCGTTACAACTTCCGTTCGAACATCGATATCAACATTAATCGTTATTTGAGTACCCGTTTGGATTTGGGGGCCCGTATTACCGACCGTAATGCACCGGGTACAACAGCCGGTCGCCTGATGACCATCTGTGCTACCCAGCCTCCATATCTGCCCATTCTGGTGGAAGAAAATGCGCATCCGCAGAATGAGGAATACATTCAGCAAAATCCTCGTGGTATGCTTTATGGTGACAATATCTACCGTTACAATCTTCTGGGTGAATTGAGCCGTACCGGTTATCTGAATGAAAAGAACACGTATCTGAATGGTAGTTTTGCCATGAATCTGGATATGGAATTTCTGACGAAAGGATTAAAAGCGGAAGTGATGTTCTCTTATGATGCTTCTGAAGGACGATGGATTAATCGCAAACTGGATACTTACAAAGACGGTTATCGTGAATATCCGAAATATGCGACGTTTATGCCGATCGAAGGTTCGGATGCTTATATGGCAGGCGGACACTATACGGGTGCTTACAAAACGGGTAACAAATATGATATTGACCAGACTATCGGCAACGGATTCAGTCATAACGCTTCTGACGGACGTACTTATATACAGGCACGTTTGGATTACAACCGTTTGTTTAGCAACCGCCACGAAGTGACAGCCATGTTATTGGCAAACCGTGGTAACCGTACTGTTAACAATGAATTGGCTTATCATAGCCAGGGTATCACCGGACGCTTTGCTTATTATTATAATCAGAAGTATCTGATGGAATTTAACTTCGGTTACAATGGTTCCGAGAACTTCGCTCCGGGCAAACGTTACGGGTTCTTCCCAGCTGGTTCAATCGGTTGGGTAGTCTCTGAAGAGGAATTTATGAAAAAGGCTTCCTGGATTGACTTCCTGAAAGTAAGAGCCTCCTATGGTTTGGTAGGTAGTGACAACGTCAGCAGCCGTTTCCCATATCTGGCTTTCTACGGTGGTGGTAGCGGTTATGATTTCGGTAATAACTTTGGTACGAATGTAGGCGGAACTTCCGAAGGTAATTTGGCTAATGCGAATCTGACTTGGGAAAAAGCACGTAAACTGAATGTCGGTATCGACTTTACTACCCTGAATCAACGCTTGGCATTGACGATAGATGCATTTTACGAATATCGTTTTGACATTATTACAGATATGAACAGTGACGGTATCATGGGATATCCGGACATTGTAGGTAAAGATGCAGCTTTACAGAATCTGGGTGAAGTAAGCAACCGTGGTGTGGATATCGAATTGAGCTGGAATGATAAGATTGGAAAGGATTTCCGTTACTATATTCGTCCGAACCTGACTTTCTCCCGTAACCGTCTGGAATATAAAGCGGAAGTTGCCCGCAAGAACTCCTGGCGTAAAGAAACCGGTAAACGTTTATACGAAAACTTCGTCTATGTGTTCGATCATTTTGTAGCCGATCAGGAAGAGGCTGACCGTTTGAACAAGATCGGTTATCAGCCGTGGGGACAATTAATTCCGGGAGATGTTGTTTATAAGGATTTGGATCGTAACGGAGTGATTGATGATGAAGACCGTACGGTAATGGGAAATCCGCGTAGTCCGGAACTGATGTTCGGTATTCCTTTCGGTTTCCAGTATAAGAACTTTGATTTTAGTGTATTATTGCAAGGTGCGACAAAATCATCTATTCTGTTGAATGGGGCTGCTGTATTTGACTTCCCGCAATTTGAACAGGATAAGATCGGACGTGTGAAGAAAATGCATCTGGACCGTTGGACACCGGAAACGGCTGCTACTGCCAAATATCCGGCATTGCATTATGGAACACATGATAACAACAAGAATGGAAACAGTAGTTTGTTTTTGTATGATGCTTCCTACCTGCGTCTTAAGAATGTGGAAATTGGTTACAATGTATCGCCCAAATTATTACGTAAATTCCATGTGCAACAGGCACGTATTTATGTGCAAGGTCTGAATCTGTTGACTTTTGATAAACTGGGTGATGTGGATATAGATCCGGAAACGAAATCCGGAGACGGAGCTTCTTGGTATCCTATTCAAAAGGTATTCAATTTTGGTATTGATATAACATTCTAAATAAGATAGAAATATGAAAAAGTTATATAGATTTTCAGCAATTGCTTTATTGGTCCTGCCGTTGGTCTTTACTTCATGTAGCGATTACTTGAATCGGGACGATGATGATAATATTACGGAAGCGGACGTTTTTGCCCGTTACGAAAAAGTGAACGGACTGGTTTCCGACGTATACGCGGCTGCAAAGAAAGCAGACCGTCCGCTGGTGTTTTTCGAGCACTTCAGCAACAGTGCCATTACGGACGAATGTGAAGGAACCAACGTCGAGGGAAACATTACGAATAACTTCAATAACGGTGCCTGGAACCCGAATTCTTTGCCCGGTAGTGTAGGGCAATATTGGGAAGCTCTTTATGAAGGGATCCGTAAAGCGAACCTGATTATAGAAAATGTACAGAAGTATAACACGCCCGACAACCCTCAACAGGATGGTGATCTTCGTAACCGTATCGGTGAGATGTATTTCATGCGTGGTTATTTCCACATGCTGTTACTGCGTATGTATGGCGAAGCTCCTTATATTGACCGTGTGATTAATGCCGGAGATAATATGGACTTCAAGAAAGAATCTGTTCATTCGATGGTTGAAAAGATTGTGACCGATGCGCAAACTGCTTATGGCATGGTTCCTAATAAGTATGTGAAAACTTCCGAGAATTTTGGGCGTGTGGATAAGGGAGCCTGTTTGGGATTGATTTCTTTTGTTCGCTGGGTAGCGGCTACTCCGTTGTGGAACGGTGCTTCTCAATATGGATACAACTTGCGTCGTGTGTTTGAAAATGAGTATGCTTATGATGCTACTCGTTGGAGAAAAGCCAAAGAAGCGGCTAAAGCCGTTCTGGATTTCGAAGTCGGCGGAACCAAGCGTTATTCTCTCTATACGAAACATGATGCAA
Organism: Bacteroides sp. MSK.20.12; assembly: GCF_019052435.1. Classification (NCBI taxonomy): domain Bacteria; kingdom Pseudomonadati; phylum Bacteroidota; class Bacteroidia; order Bacteroidales; family Bacteroidaceae; genus Bacteroides; species Bacteroides sp. MSK.20.12. The sequence goes on from NZ_JAHQVH010000043.1 coordinate 12,294, forward strand.
ATGATTTCAAGGATCCGGCTGACGGTAATCTGAATGACAGCCGTGTATATGCTCGTTTGTGGGATATGTTTTATGATATGGATGCCTTTGCCAATGAGTATGTGTTCTTTATGACGAAGAGCAAGGATCAGGCATGGCAGGGTGATATTTATCCGCCCAGCCGTGAGGGAAGTTCGCGCCAGCAACCGGTGCAGGAACAAGTGGATGAATACGAATATATCGTAGGTGATTATGGCTATCCGGTATATTCGGCAGAAGCCCGCAAAGGTGGCTATGATGATACTAATCCGTATGTGAAAGGTACTCGTGACCCGCGTTTCTATCGTGATGTAATTTATCACGGAGCTCCTTACCGTAATAATAAGAACGAGTCGAAAACGATCAATACGGCGAGTGGTTCCGATAAGATTGGTGCTACCAATGCAACTACTACCGGTTATTATTTACGTAAATTCCAACAGGAGTCATGGAACAAATCCGGTAACTTCAGTATCAATGCGCCCGCCATCTGGCGTCTTCCGGAGTTTATTTATATTTATGCAGAGGCTTGTAATGAATTGGGCGAGGATATCGATGAAGCTTATAAATTGGTGAATACGGTTCGTGAACGTTCTTTTATGAAACCGATGCCGCCGGAAGTAAAGACTAATCAACAGTTGATGCGTGAATACATTCAGCGCGAACGTCGCGTGGAACTTTTTTATGAAGGAAAACGTCCGTGGACTTGCCGCTTGTATCTGGAACCCACCAGTAAGGAAGAGCTAGCAAAGGAAAGCCTTTGGAAATCGAGCGGGAGTGACAATTCAAAACGTACACAGAAATACTGGGCTGCCAATAACGGTGCATTGCCCCGTTGCCAGCGAATGATTAACGGAATGCGTCCGGTGCAGGATGAGAATGGGGCCATTACGGTTGACGGTGTGAAATATAGAATGGAGCGTTTCTGCGTGGAAGAACGTACGTTCTCTATTCAGCATTATCTGTTCCCGATTCGCCAGAGTGAGTTGCAGAAGACACCGACCATTGAACAAAATCCCGGATGGTAAACCGGTAGGAATGTATAACTTTAAAAAGAAAATCAGATGAAACGAATCTATACATATATGTGTCTGTTGCTTTTGTCGGTATTATCGTTTGCCGTTACAGGTTGTGATGACGATGACGACGACGATGTGGCTAAAGACTTGATAGAGTTGATTGTGAACAAACCGGTAATACGTATCGGGCAGAATGAGGAAGCCAAAGTGAATGTAGTGGTTGGAAACGGAAACTATACCGTGAGAAGTTTCAACACTGCCATTGCAACGGCTACCGTTTCCGGCGAATTGATAACTGTAAAAAGTGGCTCACAGAATGGGGCCACTACCGTCGAAGTAATGGATGGAGAAGGAGTAGTTGCCAATATTTCTGTGAATGTAGGTGTATTTGAATTGGAAGTGAATGAACCGGAGGTGATCTTGGAAGTTGCCGGTGAAAAGCAACTGATTGTCAGCATGGGAAACTTTTCCAGCAATGATGAATTGTCTTATGAGGTGGAGGATGAAACGGTTGTCAGCATGGTTAATACAGATCAGTTCCGTCCTTTCTATACTTTGACAGGTTTGAAGAACGGACATACAACAGTGACTTTTACAGACCATAAAGGAAAACAGGCAGTGGTTCAGGTGACGGTAAATCCGATTTCTATCGATGTCTCCAATCTGACACCGAGAGTGGGAGTCAACAATAAGATCATGATTACGGTAGAAAAAGGAAACGGAGGTTATAGTCTGACAGCAGAGAATGAAGAGATTGTAGCTATTCAGCAGGTGGATGACACTCGTTTCAATTTAATAGGTAAGAAAGCGGGTATCACTACCGTGTTTGTCAGAGACGAAGCGGAACAGGAATTAAGTCTGACCGTAACGGTGGTACAGGCAGATAAAGTGGCAAACCTGGGTAGCGGTAATTACTTTAAAGTACCGTTTGAATATAATGGTACGGCAGATGAATCGCTAAAGAATTTGAGTACGCTCACATTTGAGGCTCGTTTCAACATTGAGTCGTTGAATGGCAATGACAATGGAAATGCCCGGATTAATACGGTGATGGGTATAGAGAAGAAATTCTTGCTGCGTGTCGATGTGCATAAGGGAGGAAGCAATGATGAGGAACGTTTCCTTCAGCTTGCTGCAGATGATAAAGGTAGTATTCGCTATGAGGGCTCTACTAAGATAGAAACCAATAAGTGGTATGATGTGGCTGTGGTATTGGATAATAGTAAGAGCGGAAGCGAACGGATTGCATTGTATGTAAATGGTGTCAGAGAAACGCTTCAATTATCAAACGGTACGCCGGATGATTTGAAAGAGATCAATCTTACTTCTGATTTCTACATCGGCCAGTCTGATGGTAAACGCCGGTTGAACGGAGCTATCAGTTATGCCCGTATTTGGACAAAAGCCTTGTCGGATCAACAGATCTCCGAGCAGAGCGGCAAGTTGTTGAGTGAGGATAAGGATGGAATGGTAGCTAATTGGTTATTCAATAATGGAAATGGTAATACCAAGACATTTGTGTCCTTGGCAGGAAAGAGCTTCGAAGCAGAGGCGGCAAATATTGTTTCAAGTTGGAAAACAGATCCGATATTGGAAACAAGTACTCCTACAGAATGATTGTAAGAAGATAGGATAATAAAAAAGCCATCCCCGGAATAGACGAAAGTAGGGATGGCTTTTTTTGTAGTGTGCTTACTATTCTTCGGCAGACTATGTCCTGCATGTTGTTGGCAAGGTTATTCCTTGACAGGCTCAGCCGGTTTGTCTTTTGATGTAGTGTCTGTGACAACTGTATCATTGACATTGGCGGCGAGTGCAACCAGTGATGCCTTTGCAGGCGCGTCTTCTTTAGTTACAGTATCTTTTACTACTGTATCATTGACAACTGTTGCATTGATTTCTGTCGGGGCTGTCACAGCTTCTGCAGAACTCTGAGCCTTTACAAGGAATGAACCACCACAAACAAACATAAACATTGCTACTACTAATACTAATTTTTTCATAATCGTTTGCTTTAATGATTATTAGACATATGTTTTCAATTCTCTACCTTTGTGTTAAGGAATCGGTTATTGCTTTTCGCTAACGTCTAATTAAAGATCAAAGCGCGTGCCAAAATTAGATAATGTATGATAAGTGATTGATAAATAAGGGAATGAGGAAGATGATGCCAATTAGGATAGTGGGGAAGTATGTGTGGAGTGTGTGGAAACTGTGGCGGGGAGTGTGGAATTATTCCACACTCCCCGCCACAGTTCTTTTATTTAGGTAATCTATTTACTTAATTTCATCCGGCCAGGGACAAGGTTTACCTGTCGCTTTGAAAGTCGGTCGTTGTGCATCTACTTTTCTTAGAAAGTTGCCCAGCTCTTTAGAAAGTTTCTTCACGATGTCCGGATGCTGTGCACTAAGGTCGTTGCTTTCTCCTATATCATCAGGTATGTTGAATAACTCTTTCTTTCCTGTTCCATAGTAATAAATCAATTTCCAGTCACCGTTTCGAACGGCACAATTAAAGTTGATTCCGGGACCGTCATTTCCCCAGTTGTTAGGCATATTCCAGAAAAGACTCCGACCCTTAGCTGGGTTGCCTGTCTGTTTCAGCAGAGGGATGAAACTGATACCGTCTATCGGTTGAACTGTCTGGTAGTTCTTGACACCTGCCATTTCAAGAATAGTAGGGTAGAAGTCTTCTATCAACAAGTAGTTGTTGCATTTGCTTCCCGGAGCTACTACTCCCGGCCAGCTGATAATCATCGGTTCGCGGATACCGCCTTCATAAGTAGAACCTTTACCACTGTTCAATGGATAATTCTGTGTATGCAGCTTGCCGTCACGCCATCCGGATTCGGATGCAAGTCCTCCGTTATCACTCATAAAAATGATAATAGTGTTGTTGGCTTCTCCATTCTTTTCCAGCCAGTTCATTAAATCACCTAAACTTTTATCCATTCCTTCAATCAGTGTGGCATAAGCAGCTTCATGGTCTGTCATTCCTTTTTTCTTGTACTTCTCATAGAAGCGCATATCTTTGTTCAAAGGAATGTGGATGGCATATTGCGACATATACAAATAGAAAGGCTGATTATACTTTTTCGCTTTATCCAGTGCTTTAATGGCTTCCAACGTCAATGCTTCAGTTACAAAGGTTTCCGTTCCCCAATATTTCTCTAATCCGGGAACAGACATCAGTGATACCGCTTTCCCATCTTTGGTATGTCCGTAGTTCTCTTCTCCCAGGTAACTGGCAAGTCCACCGGCCGCATGTCCGGCAATATTTACCTCGAATCCCCAATGATGCGGATCTTCCCCTGGAGTATCTATCGCTCCGAAATGGGCTTTTCCACAATGTATAGTATGATAACCGCTGTTCTTTAGCAGTTGCACGAAGGAGGTTCCTACGAAAGTATGATTAGTGCCGGACACTTGACTTACTCCATTGTAATTCCAGTCAGGGACTGCCAGAATGCTATCTTTACGGTCTGTCATTGTATTCTTTTGCAGCGTCCAGTTAGTTACTCGGTGACGTGCGGCGTTTGTTCCGGTGATGAGGCTGCACCGGGTAGGAGAACTGATACTGTTGGCATACGCTTGAGTAAACATCATTCCCTGTTTGGCTAACCGCTCCATATTGGGAGTCTCGTACAATTCGTTATAGTGTGTTTTCTGTGTCCAGAATGGGAGTGAAGTATCCTGCCATCCCATATCGTCTACCATAAAGAGAATGATATTCGGACGTTTGTCCGCGTGTTCTATTTGCATATTGCTTTGTGCTTGCAGATTGGTTGCAGCGAGTGGCACAAATGCAAGGGGTAATAATGTTTTTTTATTCATGGGGGTCATTTTATTCTATGGAATATGCATTAAAATTAATAATATCTGGTAATGCGATAGATTCGGTTAAAGATAAGTTCGAGCACTACAAAAAGGAATCATTTCTCACCGTGATGAGAATAAATACTCATAATAGTGAGAATCTTTTCTCATTGCATTGAGAAAATTTTCTCATAGGCATGAGAACACTTGAGAAAATGCAAGAATGTAACTTGTTACAAATCAATATTGTATAATTTCAATTTATTATATAAAGTCTTTCGATCAATATTCAGTAATTGCGCTGCTTTACTCTTATTGTTTCCTGTTTGGCGTAGCGCCTCCAAAATATGCTCTTTTTCAGTCTCTTCATTGCGTAATGCAATGCTCGTATTGCTGGATGCAGGAGTTTCTAAAAGCTCGGTCCCCAATTCCAATAAAGTAATGAAACTGCTTTGTGCCAATAAAGTTGCTCTTTTGACGATGTTCTTCATTTGGCGCAAATTTCCCGGCCAATGATAATTCATTAAAGCTTGCGATGCTTTTGCATCGAAACCAATCAGGTGTTTATCCAGTTCCTTGTTTGCCTGATCGAGGAAGAAATTGGCAAAGAGCAGAATATCTTCTTTCCGTTCTTTCAGATCGGGCATACGGAGGGTAAATTCATTGATACGATGATAAAGGTCTTCACGGAAAGTACCTTTTTCAATGGCTTGTTCCAGATTCTCATTGGTGGCAGATACCAGACGAATATCTACCGATATCTCCTGTGTAGAACCTACCGGACGTATTTTTCTCTCTTGCAAGGCACGAAGCAGTTGTATCTGCACTTCATAACTAAGGTTTCCGATCTCATCCAGAAAGATAGTACCACCGTTGGCTGCAACGAAAGCACCCGTTTTATCTGTCAGAGCACCTGTAAACGAACCTTTCACATGACCGAAAAATTCGGAAGCAGCCAGTTCTTTGGGGATAGAACCACAATCTACGGCAATAAACGGTTTATCGTTTCGTTTGCTAAGTTGATGAATACGGTGCGCCACATACTCTTTTCCTGTTCCGCTGGAACCGTTGATAAGTACGGACATATTGGTCGGAGCTACCAGACCTACATAATTGTAGAGTTGTTTGGCTGCATCACTTTCTCCTTCCAGATAAGCACGATGATTTTCTGTTGAATCTTTAGATGAAGTAGAAGCACCTTTTTTAGAAGAAGATTTAGCAACGTTATGAGTAGCAGGACTCTTTTCAGACTGTAGACATTCAGAAATTTTCTTCAGTAATTCTTCCGGATTTACCGGTTTGGCTATATAATCACGTGCTCCCAGTTTCATTGCCTGTACGGCGGATTGTATATCCGCATAGCCAGTCATGATGATTAAAGGAATGTCCATGCCTTGTTCATTCATCCATTTCAGCAGATCGATACCTTCGTGGTCGGGTAGCCGCAGGTCTGATAAAACCAGATCGACGCTTTGGCTTTCGATATGTTTCCGGGCACGGGCAATATTACTCACTGATGATACTTCAAAGCCTTTTTTTCCTAACCAGGTTTTTAGCATCATTCCAAAAGTGATATCATCTTCAACGATCAATATGGAGCTCATCATGTCAGGTTTTGATTCTTTTAAGTCACAAAGGTAAGAGGTTTTGGGTGAAAGTGGTATATTTGCAAACTTAAATTAAATAAAAGTGTTATGAAAAAGATTCTATTGATCATATTAACCATATCGTTTTGCGGACTTACTGCCTGCAAAACCGGAACAAAAAAAGGAGGAGACATGGATAAAGAAACGTTGGTAAAGATTGAAACAACTTTAGGAGACATTGAGGTGAAACTGTACAATGAGACACCGAAACATCGTGATAATTTTATCAAACTGGTGAAGGACGGAGTTTATGAAGGTACACTGTTTCACCGTGTTATCAAAGATTTTATGATTCAGGCCGGTGATCCGGACTCAAAAAATGCGCCGAAAGGAAAAATGCTGGGTACCGGAGACGTAGGTTATACCGTTCCCGCTGAATTTGTATATCCTAAATATTTCCATAAGAAAGGTGCCCTGTCCGCTGCCCGCCAGGGGGATAATGTGAACCCGAAGAAAGAATCTTCCGGTTGCCAGTTCTATATCGTGACAGGTAAAGTGTTTAACGACTCTACTCTGCTGGGAATGGAAAGCCAGATGAATGAGAATAAGATAAATGTTATTTTCAATACACTGGCACAGAAACACATGAAGGAAATCTATAAGATGCGGAAAGCAAACGATGAAAACGGTCTTTATGATTTACAGGAAAAACTGTTTGCACAGGCACAGGAGATGGCTGCCAAAGAACCGGAATTCCATTTCACTCCGGAACAGATTGAAGCCTACACCACGGTGGGTGGTACTCCGCATTTGGATGGCGAATATACTGTGTTCGGTGAAGTAGTGAAAGGTCTGGATATTGTGGATAAAATCCAGCAGGTGAAAACCGACCGTAGCGATCGTCCCGAAGAAGATGTAAAAATAACAAAGGTGACAATACTTGACTGAAATATATGAAAATCAACAGGCATATTCTTGATAATGGGTTACGTCTGGTACATTCGCAGGACGAAAGTACGCAGATGGTTGCCCTTAATATATTATATAATGTGGGAGCTCGCGACGAAGATCCCGAACATACCGGTTTTGCCCATTTGTTCGAACACCTGATGTTCGGAGGGTCGGTGAATATTCCCGATTATGATATGCCGCTTCAATTGGCGGGTGGAGAGAATAATGCCTGGACGAATAATGATATAACCAATTACTACCTCACTGTACCTCGTCAGAATGTAGAAACCGGCTTTTGGTTGGAATCCGACCGGATGTTGAGTCTTGATTTTAGCGAACGGAGTCTGGAGGTACAGCGGGGAGTAGTAATGGAAGAATTCAAACAGCGATGTTTGAATCAGCCTTATGGGGATATCGGACATCTTTTGCGTCCTCTGGCTTATCAGACGCATCCTTATCAATGGCCTACTATCGGAAAAGAGTTGTCGCATATTGCCAATGCTACGCTGGAAGAAGTGAAGGCATTCTTTTTCCGTTTTTATGCTCCTAATAATGCCATATTAGCTGTGACCGGTAATATCTCTTTCGAAGAGGCGGTTGCTTTGACAGAAAAATGGTTCGGCTCTATTCCTCGTCGGGAAGTTCCTCAACGGAACCTGCCACAAGAACAGGAACAGACGGAAGAACGGCGGCTGACGGTAGAGAGAAATGTTCCTCTCGATTCTTTATTTATGGCATACCACATGCCTGCCCATTGCCATCCGGATTATTATGCATTTGATATTTTGTCGGATGTGTTGAGCAACGGACGTTCCAGCCGGTTGAACCAGCGTTTGGTACAACAGAAACAATTATTTTCGAGTATAGATGCTTATATTTCCGGCAGTGTAGATGCGGGGTTATTCCATATTAGTGGTAAACCTTCGGCAGGTGTCACCCTGGAACAGGCGGAAGCGGCAGTGCGGGAAGAACTGGAACTGTTGCAGCAAGAATTGGTTGACGAACAGGAACTGGAAAAAGTGAAGAACAAATTTGAGTCCACCCAGATATTCGGCAACATCAATTATTTGAATGTGGCAACCAACCTGGCTTGGTACGAATTGCTTGGCCGGGCGGAGGACATGGAAAAAGAGGTCGATCGTTATCGGTCTGTCACGGCTGAACAATTGCGGGCGGTAGCTCAATCTGCTTTCCGTAAGGAGAACGGAGTAATACTATATTATAAGAAACAACAAAATTAAATTCTCCCTTTTTTATAATTTATCAGTGAAAGGGGAAAGTCCCTTTGCCTGAAAATGGAGATACGTTTAGGTAACGGAAAAGTAAATGAGACATATTTATAGTACATATAAAGAGCATTATAAAGCACTAATTTTTCTCGGACTACCGATTGTGATCGGGCAAATAGGAGTGATCGTTCTCGGATTTGCGGATACGTTAATGATCGGACATCATAGTACGATTGAGCTGGGAGCAGCTTCCTTCGTAAATAATGTGTTTAATCTGGCGATTATTTTCAGTACAGGGTTTTCGTATGGACTGACTCCCATTGTAGGAGGGCTGTATGGGACTCATCAGTATGCTCCTGCCGGACAGGCATTGCGCAACAGCTTGTTGGCAAATCTGATGGTTGCATTGCTGCTGACTATATGTATGACTGTTCTTTATCTGAATATCGAGCATCTCGGACAGCCGGAAGAATTGATTCCTCTGATTAAACCGTATTACCTTGTTTTGCTTGCTTCATTAGTGTTTGTCATGCTTTTCAATGGATTCAAGCAATTCACAGACGGAATAACGGATACCCAAACCGCCATGTGGATATTGCTTGGAGGAAATGTCTTGAATATCATAGGAAACTATATCCTGATTTACGGTAAACTCGGATTGCCCGAATTAGGTTTGTTGGGAGCAGGTATTAGTACGTTGTTTTCGCGTATTGTGATGGTGATTGTATTTATAATCATCTTTATGCGTAGTCCGCGTTTCGTCCGTTATAAGATTGGCTTTTTCCGTTTGGGATGGTCACGTGCAGTATTTGGACGCTTGAATGGACTAGGATGGCCGATTGCTTTCCAGATGGGAATGGAGACAGCCTCCTTTAGTTTGAGTGCTATCATGATCGGTTGGCTAGGTACGATCGCTTTGGCTTCTCATCAGGTGATGTTGGCTATTTCGCAGTTTACCTTTATGATGTATTACGGTATGGGGGCTGCTGTTGCTGTTCGTGTCAGCAATTTCAAAGGCCAGAATGACATCGTCAATGTACGCCGTTCAGCCTATGCCGGTTTTCATCTGATGATGACATTGGGTGTCGTGCTTTCCTTGATTGTCTTCCTTTGCCGGAATTACTTGGGAAGCTGGTTTACCGACAGCCAGGAAGTGGTTGCTATGGTGACATCTTTAATTTTTCCTTTCCTTGTCTATCAGTTTGGCGACGGGCTTCAAATCACTTTCGCCAATGCTTTGCGTGGAATTTCAGATGTAAAACTAATGATGGTTATCGCCTTTATCGCCTATTTCGTTATTTCGCTTCCCGTAGGATATTTCTGCGGCTTTGTAATGGGATGGGGGATAGTAGGTGTCTGGATGGCATTTCCTTTTGGTCTGACGAGTGCGGGACTAATGCTCTGGTGGCGTTTCCACTACATGACAAAACTCCCCGAACCCCACCCCAAAACCTAATACTTAATACTTAATACTTAAAACTTTTATCCCAATGGCTTCCTTCCGTTTTACAAAGTTGAAAATAACCGCCGGTTACACTTTGTTACTGGCGATCCTCCTTTTCTCGCTGGTGTTTGTACATCGTGAGATGGAAGCATTGTCGGCAGCCGACGATCAGCAGAACTTAAGAACTGATAGTCTATTGACCCTTCTCCACGAGAAAGATCAAAACACGATTCAGATGTTGCGGGTGTTAAGTGAAGCAAACGACAGCCTTCTCTCTGCTTCGGAGATTGAAGAAATCATTTCCGAACAAGATTCTGTCATTACCCAGCAACGGGTACAACATCGGGTCATTACCAAGCGTGACTCGTTAATAACTACTCCTAAAAAGAAGGGATTCTTCAAACGGCTCGCCGAAGTGTTTTCCCCTTCTAAACAAGACAGTGCCGTATTAGTTAATACATCGCTGGAAGTAGCCACTGATACCATTCTTCAACCGACTACTTCTAAAGATTCTCTTCAGCAGAAAATCCGCATGGCTACCGAAGAAAAACGGTTGCAACGGAAGAAAACCATCCGGCGTACCAGTACGAAGTACCAGCGGATGAATACACAGTTGACGGCACGAATGGATAGTCTGATTAAACAATATGAGGAAGAAATGACCCTGCGTGCCCGTCAGGATGCCGAGCTTCAGCAGGAGGTAAGAATGCGGTCGGCGCGTATCATCGGCGGTATCGCGGTTGGTGCCGTACTATTATCTGCTTTTTTCCTGATATTGATTATGCGGGATATCTCTCGCAGCAACCGTTATCGTCAGCAATTGGAGGTGGCGAATAAACGCGCGGAAGATTTGCTTGTTGCCCGTGAGAAATTAATGCTGGCCATTACCCATGACTTTAAGGCGCCGCTGGGGTCAATCATGGGATATACCGAACTTCTGTCCCGGCTGACAGAAGATGAACGGCAACGGTTCTACCTCGACAATATGAAAAGCTCTTCGGAACATTTGTTGAAACTAGTCAGTGACTTGCTCGATTTCCATCGGCTCGATCTCAATAAAGCGGAAGTGAACCGTGTAACCTTTAACCCTTCCCAGCTGTTCGACGAAATTTATGTCAGTTTCGAACCTTTGACCGCTGCCAAAGGTTTAGCCTTGCAATGTCACGTCGCCCCGGAACTGAACGGAAGATATATCAGTGATCCTTTGCGACTCCGGCAAATAGTGAACAACCTTTTGTCTAATGCCGTAAAGTTTACTCAAAAAGGAGAGATTAGCCTGACAGCCGGTTATGATTCTTCTAAGTTAACCATTGCTATCGCCGATACAGGAAAAGGAATGGCATCAGAAGATCGTGAACGTATCTTTCAGGAGTTTACACGTCTTTCCGGTGCGCAGGGAGAGGAAGGTTTCGGACTCGGACTCTCTATTGTGAAGAAACTGGTAACCTTGCTTGAAGGAACCATTGACGTGCAAAGCACATTAGGAAAAGGAAGCTGTTTTACTGTAACTCTGCCTCTTTATCCGGTAGGTAAATCCATTGCGGAAAGTGAATCTCCCGAAAGCGAAAATGTGGATATAACAGAGGAGTCGGCCGCGATTCCTCCGATGAAAGTCATCCGTGTTCTTTTGATCGATGACGATAAGATTCAGTTGAATCTGACTGCTGCCATGTTGAAACAACATGGTATCGATGCGGTATGTTGTGAACAGCTGGAGCAGTTGATCGAACAGCTTCGCTCTTCCGTCTTCGATGTATTGCTGACAGATATACAAATGCCTGCTATTAACGGTTTTGATTTGGTAAAATTATTGCGGGCTTCTAATATACCACAAGCAAAAACAATCCCCGTCATTGCTGTGACCGCCCGTAGCGAAATGGATAAGGCAGCTTTACATGAACATGGCTTTGCCGGTTGTCTGCATAAACCGTTTACAGTAAAAGAATTATTGATGACGGTAAATGAAGGGCAACTCTCCGCTGATGAAGCGCATATCACAGAAGATATGGCAACAGCCGGAATAAATTTCTCTGCACTTACTGCTTATTCTGAAGACGATCCGGAAGCAGCATCCTCCATTATTCAGACTTTTATTGAAGAAACAGGTAAGAATATCGAACGGATGCAACAAGCGCTGAACGATAAAGAGGTGGACGGGATAGCTGCTATGGCGCATAAGCTCCTCCCTCTCTTTACAATGATTGGAGCGGATGAAACCATAACTCCATTAAAATGGCTGGAAGCTTGTCGTGGAGAAAAATTCTCGGAAAAAATAGAAGAAACAACACTTAATATATTAGAGGCTGTCCATAAAATAATAAGTGAGGCAGAGCGCTATTTGATAGTGATGAAAAATACCCGATAAGCTATTTTCTTCTACTCCTTGGCTAGTATCTGTATCTTTCTTACTATTAGCCAAACCTTTTTTCAAAATAATTTGTTTACTTTGTGTCACCTTATTTACACTGACACATTTTACATGAAACGAAAATGGATACGCTGGGTAAGCTGGATACTGCTTACTCCTATAATACTCTTTGTAATACTAATGGTATTGCTTTATGTTCCTCCCGTTCAGAATCTTTTGCGTCGGGAGGTTACTGCATACGCCTCTAAGGCAACCGGTATGCAGATTCAGGTGGAACGGATAGACCTTCGTTTCCCGCTTAATCTGTTGGTTCGTGGCGTAGAGGTTATTCAACAGCCGGATACTCTTTTGTCTTTGGAAAGCCTGAATGTCCGTGTGCAGGCATGGCCGTTAATAAAAGGAAAAGTCGAAGTGGATGAAGTCACTTTGAGCCGGGTAGCCGTTAATTCAGCCAATTTGATGGAAGGAATGAAGATTAAAGGCGTTTTAGGACGTTTCTTCCTGCAAAGCCATGGTGTTGACTTGTCCAATGAAATAGCGATTATCAATCAGGCCGAACTGTCTGATACCCATGTGCAGTTGCTGATGAATGATACTACCACCACTCCTAAAGATACCACAGCCTCTGCTCCTGTAAACTGGAAAGTGGATCTTCATCAGTTGAAATTAAAGAATGTATCATTCAGTATGCAACTTCCTGTTGATTCCATGCGGATGGCAGCTCATATCGGGGAGGCTGCTATTGATGATGCACAGGCTGATTTGAAAAATCAGTTTTATGGTTTGAAGAAATTTCTGTTGTCGGGAACTTCCGCCAGTTACGATACAGGAACCGCGCAACCAATAGAAGGTTTTGATGCTTCCCATATTGCCGTTCGTGATGTTCGCATCGCTTTGGATTCCCTGTTGTATAAAGGCAGGGACATGAATGCGGTCATTCGTGAGTTTACAATGAATGAACGTTCCGGATTAAGTGTTGTTTCACTGACAGGTAGAGCATACTCTAACGATTCAATCATTAGTGTTCCCGGTTTAAAACTAAAAACCCCTCATTCTGAAATAGATTTATCTGCCCATACCTATTGGGAACTAGTCAACATCCCGACTACAGGACGTTTGTCCGCCAATCTCAATGCCTATATCGGCAAAGAAGATGTTATGTTATTTGCAGGAGGATTGCCTGATAGCTTTAAAGAAGCCTATCCATTTCGTCCGCTTGTCATTCGTGCCGGTACGGACGGTAACTTGAAACAAATGCAGATTTCCCGTTTTACGGTAGACTTGCCGGGTGCTTTTGCTTTAGAAGGCGGCGGTATGATAGAAAACCTGGCTGACAGCCTGACTCGTACCGGAACCATTGGGCTGAAAATGACAACTCAAAATTTGAACTTCCTGACCGCTCTGTCAGGAGAGGCTCCCAATGGTACGATTGTAGTCCCTGACAGCATGAATCTGGTGGCGAAAGTTGATATCAAAGGTCCTGAATATAAAGCAGGCCTCCGTCTGAAAGAGGGGAAAGGAGCTATGGACGTGAATGCAGCATTAAATACATCTACCGAAGTTTACAAAGCTGATCTGAAGATAGACAATCTGCAACTCCATAACTTCCTTCCGAAAGATTCTATCTACGAACTGTCTCTTTCGGCTGCGGCTAATGGTCGTGGACTGGATGTCATGTCTTATCATTCTTTTGCCAAACTGAATCTTTCATTAGATCAGCTTCATTATGCAAAATATCATCTCTCCAATCTTAATTTGACAGGAGACCTTAAAGGCGCACTGGTCACCGCACATCTGACAAGTGACAATGCTTTATTGAAAATGACAACCGATGCGGAATATAATTTGGCGCACAGTTATCCTGATGGTAAGATAACGGTTAATGTCACTCAACTGGATTTACATGAATTAGGAATCATGCCACAGCCAATGAAGCGTCCGCTTACTTTTAATTTAGCTGCCGAAGCTCGTCGGGATTTAGTCTCGGCACATTTCGTTTCCGGAGATATGAAACTCGACTTGAACGCACGTTCCGGCGTTAATCCTTTAATTCGCCAATCTACTCACTTTGTGGATGTATTGATGAAGCAGATTGATGAGAAAGCATTGAATCACGCTGAACTGCGTAAGGCGTTACCGACGGCAGTTTTCTCTTTCTCTGCAGGACAAGAAAACCCTTTGGCATATTTCCTGGCTACTAAAAAGATAGCTTATCATGATGCTTCTGTGAAATTCGGAGCAGCTCCTAATTGGGGAATTAATGGAAAAGCCGCTATTCATGCTTTGAAAGTAGACACCTTGCAACTGGACACGATTTTCTTTACAGTCAAACAAGATACCACACTCATGAAATTGCGTGCCGGTGTTATTAACGGACCGAAGAATCCGCAATTCTCCTTCTCTACTACACTGACAGGAGAGATTCGTGACCGGGATGCGGAACTGCTGGTAGATTTTAAGAATGGAAAAGGAGAAACGGGCGTACTGCTCGGTGTCAATGCGCGTCCTTTGTTTGAAGGGCAAGGAAAAGGCGATGGATTAGCTTTCACATTAATCCCGGAAGAACCAATTATCGCTTTCCAGAAATTCCATTTTAATGAGAATCACAACTGGATTTATGTGCATAAGAATATGCGTGTATACGCTAATGTAGATATGTGGGACGATGAAGGAATGGGATTCCGTGTACATTCGGTGCGGGGGGACACTGTTTCTTTACAGAATATTGATGTCGAAATCCGAAGAATCAGTTTAGCCGAATTGAGCAAAGTACTGCCTTACTTCCCGGAAATAACCGGTTTATTCTCTGCGGAAGCACACTATGTGCAGACTGAAAAAGATCTTCAACTCTCGGTTGAATCATCTATTGACGAGCTGACTTATGAACGTCAACGAATTGGTGATGTAACATTAGGAGCTACCTGGTTGCCGGGCGAACAAGGGAAACAATATCTTAACGCTTATCTGAATCATGACAATGTGGAAGTGATGGTGGCAGATGGCAAATTGGTTCCAACCCGGACAGGAAAAGATAGTTTGGAAGTAAATGCTACTTTGGAACACTTCCCGCTTCGTGTAGCGAACGTATTCATTCCCGATCAGATGGTTACATTAGCCGGTGATATGGATGGTAATCTGAACATTACCGGTAGCACCGAACAACCTTTGATTAATGGCGAACTGATATTGGATAGTGTTACTGTCCTTTCCCGGCAGTATGGTGCTAACTTCCGGTTCGATAACCGCCCGGTGCAGATAAAGAATAATCGTTTGGAATTTGATAAGTTCGCTATTTATACAACAGGAAAGAATCCATTTACGATTGACGGATCTGTTGATTTCAGAGATATGTCCCGGCCGATGGCAAATCTGAATCTGCTGGCGCAGAACTATACGCTTCTGGATGCCAAACGTACCCGTGAAAGTCTGGTTTACGGAAAAGTATATGCTGATTTCCGGGCAACGGTGAAAGGCCCGTTAGACGGATTGAACATGCGTGGAAACATGAGCTTGTTGGGCAATACAGATGTTTCTTATATATTGACCGATTCACCGTTGACTGTGCAGGACCGTTTGGGAAGTTTGGTAACCTTTACTTCATTTAGTGACACCACGACGGTTGTTCAGCAAGAAGTGCCGACCGTTTCTTTAGGCGGGCTGGATATGGTGATGATGGTACACATCGATCCGTCCGTTCGTTTGAAAGTCGATTTGGACGCAAGCAATGACAATCGTGTTGAATTGGAGGGAGGAGGTGATCTCTCAATGAAATACACTCCGCAAGGAGATCTGACATTGACCGGACGCTATACGTTGAGCGGCGGTTTGATGAAATATGCTTTGCCTGTCATCGCTGCCAAAGAATTTGCTATCGACAACGGCAGCTATGTGGAATGGACGGGAAATCCTATGGACCCGATGCTGAACTTCAAAGCAACCGACCGTATCCGTGCTTCTGTCTCCGAAGGAGAGAATGGCGGAACACGTATGGTTAATTTCGATGTGTCCATCGTCGTCAAGAACCGACTGGATAATCTGTCTTTCGCCTTTGACGTATCTGCCCCCGAAGACGCAACCATACAAAATGAATTGACGGCTATGGGAGCGGAAGAGAGAGGTAAACAGGCTCTATATATCATGGTTATGAAAACCTACCTTGGCACCGGACCGATTGGTGGCGGAGGTGGTGGACTGGGTAAACTGAATATGGGTTCTGCATTGAACTCCGTATTAAGTAGCCAAATCAACTCATTGATGGGGAACCTGAAAAATGCCAGTGTTTCTGTCGGTATCGAAGACCACGATCTGTCGGATACGGGTGGTAAGCGTACGGATTACAGTTTCCGTTATTCACAACGTCTCTTCAATAACCGTTTCCAGATTGTAATCGGAGGTAAAGTTTCTACGGGTGAGAATGCGACCAATGACGCAGAATCTTTCATCGATAACATCTCTCTGGAATATCGTTTGGATAGAACCGGAACCCGTTATGTCCGTCTGTTCTACGATAAAAATTACGAAAGTGTACTCGAAGGCGAGATTACGGAAACCGGAGTCGGTTTGGTACTTCGCAAGAAGCTGGATAAACTTAGCGAACTGTTCATCTTTAAGAAAAAGAAGTAAACATGAAAGGTATATATAGTAACATATTAATAAGTTGCCTGATGGGTATCATCTTATTCTCGGGTTGTTCGGTGACAAAGCATCTGCCCGAAGGGGAGGTACTTTATACAGGAGGAAAAACTGTCATACAGAATAAGTCGACAACACCGGTAGGAGGGACGGCTCTGACAGAGATTGAGGCGGCCCTTGATAAAACTCCCAGTACGAAGATGTTGGGAGGGCTTCTGCCTATTCCTTTTAAGATGTGGATGTACAATGACTTTGTGAAATATAAAAAAGGATTTGGAAAGTGGATGTTCAACCGTCTGGCTGCTAACCCTCCGGTATTTATTTCCACTGTCAATCCGGAGGTCCGCATCAAGGTGGCTACAAACTTGCTCCGTGATTATGGTTACTTCAATGGGAAAGTGACTTATGAAACATTGGTCGATAAGAAAGACAGCCTGAAAGCAAGTATTCTGTATACGGTAGACATGAAGAATCCTTATTTTATAGATACGGTCTATTATCAGCGTTTCACTCCTCAAACGTTGCGCATTATGGAACGGGGACGTCGAATGTCTTATATAAGTCCCGGCGAGCAGTTTAACGTGGTCGATCTGGATGAAGAGCGTACCCGTATCAGTACGCTGTTGCGTAACCGGGGATATTTTTACTTCCGTCCCGATTATATGACTTATCAGGCAGATACGACATTGGTTCCCGGTGGACATATCAGCCTTCGTCTGATTCCCGTTCCGGGATTACCTGCTGCGGCACAACGTCCTTACTATGTAGGAGATGCTTCTGTTTACCTGTTTGGCAAGAATGGTGAGGCGCCCAATGACAGCATGATGTATAAGAATCTGAATATACATTATTATAAGAAATTGCAGGTACGTCCGAATATGCTTTATCGTTGGTTGAACTATCAACAGTTTGTGCGGAATGCACAGATGCGGGCTTCCAATCGCACTCGTCTTTACAGTCAGTATCGACAGGAGCAGGTGCAGGAGAAACTTAGCCAGTTGGGAATCTTCAGTTATCTGGATTTACAATATGCTCCGAAAGATACGACAGCCGTTTGTGATACGCTGAACGTAACCATGCAGGCCACGTTTGCTAAGCCGCTGGACGCCGAACTGGAATTGAATGTCGTAACCAAAAGTAACGACCAAACCGGTCCCGGGGCATCATTCGGCGTCACCCGGAACAATGTATTCGGAGGTGGCGAAAGCTGGAACGTGAAGCTGAAAGGCTCTTATGAATGGCAAACCGGCGGAGGAGAAAAAAGCTCTTTAATGAACAGCTGGGAGATGGGAGTTTCTACCTCTCTGACTTTCCCGCGCGTGGTTTTCCCGCATTGGGGGAAAAGGGAGTTTGACTTCCCGGCTACCACTACATTCCGTTTATACATCGACCAGTTGAACCGTGCCAGGTATTATAAACTATTGTCATTCGGCGGAAATGCTACCTACGATTTCCAACCGACACGTACAAGCCGTCATAGTATTACCCCTTTCAAACTGACATTCAACGTCCTGCAACACCAATCGGAAGAGTTCAGGGAAATAGCCGATGCCAATCCTGCATTATATATCAGTTTGAAAGACCAGTTTATTCCTGCTATGGAATATACCTATACGTATGATAATGCCTCCGCACGCGGTATTAAAAATCCAATTTGGTGGCAATCGACTGTAACCTCTGCCGGTAACCTGACCTCGGTGATTTACCGTGCTTTCGGTCAGTCTTTCAGCAAAGAGGACAAGCGTTTGCTGAACGTCCCTTTCGCGCAGTTTGTGAAACTGAATACGGAATTCCGCCATTTGTGGAATATGGACAAGAATAATAAGATTGCTTCCCGTATAGCTTTGGGCGCTCTCTTCGCCTACGGTAATGCAACGATAGCCCCTTACAGCGAACAATTCTATGTGGGTGGTGCCAACAGCATCCGCGCTTTTACGGTACGTAGCATCGGCCCGGGTGGATACCATCCGGCAGAAAGCCGCTACTCTTACCTCGACCAGACGGGTACTTTCCGTTTTGAGGCAAATGTAGAATACCGTTTCCGTATCTTTAAGAGCATTTGGGGAGCCACTTTCCTGGATGCGGGAAACGTCTGGTTGATGCGCAAGGATGAGGCCCGTCCCAATTCACAACTCGAACTGAAAACGTTCCCGAAACAGATCGCTCTGGGCACCGGTGTCGGTATTCGTTATGATATGGATATTCTTGTGTTCCGTCTTGATTTCGGTATTCCTTTGCATCTGCCTTACGATACAGAACGAAGCGGATATTACAATGTCACAGGATCCTTTATGAAGAATCTGGGAATACATTTTGCTATCGGTTATCCCTTCTAACGTTCTTTCTTTGTCTTGAAACAAAGAAAGAACCAAAGAAAATTCAAGGCTGCGTTTTTCCGGCTACTCCGGTGTTCTCTCCGGCTAAAGGGCAGAAACTCGCTTCGCTCAAACAGTCTGCCCTTTTTAACGCTGGAGAAAACGCCTGCGCTTAACGCCGGAAAAACGAGGCCGATCCCCTTTCGGCGTGTTTGCTGCATAGGTTAATGAATTACCGGATTTCTTGATTTGTCATTGATGTACTTTTGATTCTGCATGGGTTTACATGCCGAAAGGTTTTCCGACCTACTTTTTTCTCCGTTAAGCGAACACCCGTAACGAAGCGTTAAAAAGGGCAGATTGTTTGAGCGAAGCGAGTTTCTGCCCTTTAGCGTAGTGAAGGGTGTGAGTAGGAGAAAAAAGTCAGTCTTGAATTTTTCTTTGTTTCTTTCTTTTGTTTCAAGACAAAAGAAAGAAAGTTTTTGTAAATTTGCAACGAAATCTGATGCCGTTGACATCACTAACCTTTTAATATTACACAATTTATGAAACCAACTTTATTCTTATTGGCAGCCGGTATGGGTAGCCGTTATGGAGGCTTGAAGCAATTAGACGGACTGGGTCCTAATGGCGAAACTATTATGGATTACTCAATCTATGATGCTATCAATGCCGGATTTGGCAAACTTGTATTTGTAATCCGCAAAGATTTTGAACAAGATTTCCGTGATAAAATTATTTCCAAATACGAAGGTCACATTCCTTGCGAACTGGTATTTCAATCAATCGACGATCTTCCGGAAGGCTTTACTTGCCCGGCAGACCGTACCAAACCTTGGGGTACTAACCATGCAGTAATGATGGGTGCTGATGTGATTAAAGAACCGTTTGCAGTGATTAACTGCGATGACTTCTATGGTCGTGATTCTTTCCAAGTGATGGGTAAATTCCTTTCTGCTCTTCCTGAAAATTCAAAGAACGTTTATTCAATGGTAGGTTTCCGTGTAGGAAATACATTGAGCGAAAGCGGTACGGTATCTCGTGGTATCTGTAGTACAGATGCTAAAGGATTGTTGACATCTGTGGTAGAACGTACGAAGATTCAACGTCTGGACGGTGAAGTGAAATATATCGGTGATGATGGCGAATGGACGGCTACTCCCGACACGACTCCGGTAAGTATGAACTTCTGGGGATTCACTCCTGATTACTTCGCTTACAGCCAGGAATTCTTCAAGACTTTCCTTAGCGATCCGAAGAATATGGAAAACCTGAAGAGCGAATTCTTCATCCCATTGATGGTAGATAAATTGATTAATGACGGAACTGCCACTGTTGAAGTACTGGATACTACCAGCAAGTGGTTCGGGGTTACTTATCCGGAAGACCGTCAGAGCGTAGTAGACAAGATTCAGGCATTGGTAGATGCCGGTGAATATCCTGCTAAGTTGTTCTAAAGAAGAGCCATTGATTAAGATAGAGAGCAGCCATTCATAAGAATGACTGCTTTTTTTGTTTTTCATAACGTATCATACTAAGTAGTATCTAATAAATATTCAGTATCTTTGCAGTCCAAAATGTTATAAATCAGAAGCAGAAGTGATTTCAGTAGAAGGATTATCAGTAGAATTTAATGCGACGCCGCTTTTTGAGGACGTCAGCTATGTAATTAATAAGAAAGACCGCATTGCGCTGGTCGGCAAAAATGGTGCCGGCAAATCAACCATGCTGAAGATATTGGCAGGTTTGCAGTCACCGACACGCGGAGTGGTAGCTACTCCGAAAGATGTAACCATCGGATATTTGCCACAGGTCATGATTCTTTCCGACAACCGGACGGTGATGGGAGAGGCAGAACTGGCATTCGAACATATATTTGAGCTTCAGGCGAAGTTGGAACGGATGAATCAGGAACTGGCGGAACGGACAGACTATGATTCGGAAGAATATCATCAGTTGATAGACCGTTTCACGCATGAAAACGACCGCTTCCTGATGATGGGCGGTACGAACTTTCAGGCGGAAATCGAACGGACACTTCTTGGATTGGGATTCAGCCGGGAAGATTTTGAACGCCCTACTTCGGAGTTTTCCGGTGGATGGCGTATGCGTATCGAATTGGCAAAACTGCTTTTACGACGCCCGGACGTGCTTTTGCTCGATGAGCCGACCAATCACCTTGATATTGAAAGTATCCAATGGTTGGAAAACTTTTTGTCTACACGTGCCAATGCAGTCGTATTAGTCAGCCATGACCGTGCTTTCCTGAATAACGTAACTACCCGCACCATCGAAATTACTTGCGGTCAGATTTACGACTACAAAGTGAAGTACGATGAATTTGTAGTCTTGCGTAAAGAACGCCGTGAGCAACAGCTCCGTGCTTACGAAAATCAGCAGAAACAAATACAAGATACGGAAGATTTTATTGAACGCTTCCGTTATAAAGCAACGAAGGCCGTACAGGTGCAAAGCCGTATCAAGCAACTGGAAAAGATAGACCGCATCGAAGTGGACGAGGAAGATAATTCCGCCTTGCGTTTAAAATTCCCTCCAGCCAGTCGTAGCGGAAACTATCCTGTGATTTGCGAAGATGTGCGCAAAGCGTATGGCAGCCATGTCGTTTTCCATGATGTCAACCTGACTATCAACAGGGGAGAGAAAGTGGCTTTCGTCGGAAAGAACGGAGAGGGTAAGTCTACCTTGGTGAAATGTATCATGGACGAAATTGATTTCGAAGGCAAACTAACGATCGGACATAATGTACAAATCGGTTATTTTGCGCAGAACCAGGCACAAATGTTGGATGAGAACCTGACTGTATTCGATACGATTGACCGAGTAGCGACAGGAGATATCCGTCTGAAGATACGTGATATACTGGGAGCTTTCATGTTTGGAGGCGAAGCTTCGGATAAAAAGGTGAAAGTCCTTTCCGGAGGAGAACGTACGCGATTGGCGATGATTAAACTTCTGCTGGAACCCGTAAATCTACTGATTCTGGACGAACCGACCAATCATTTGGATATGCGTTCGAAAGATGTTTTGAAGGAAGCTATCCGCGAATTTGACGGAACAGTGATTCTTGTCAGCCACGACCGTGATTTTCTGGATGGACTTGCGACTAAAGTATATGAGTTTGGCGGTGGACTTGTAAAAGAACACCTTGGAGGTATCTATGAATTCTTGCAAAAGAAAAAGATAGATAGCTTGAACGAGCTTCAGAAAGGAGCGGGATTGTCGGCTTCTCCCACGGCTTCAGCTAAAGGTAATGAACCTGAAACCGTTCAGCCTTCGGAGAATAAGCTCTCTTACGAAGCCCAGAAAGAACTTAATAAGAAGATTAAGAAACTCGAACGCCAAGTGGCGGACTGCGAAGCCTCAATAGAGGAAACCGAATCCGCGATTGCTATCGTAGAAGCGAAGATGGCAACTCCCGAAGGAGCTTCGGATATGCAGCTCTATGAACGGCATCAAAAACTGAAGCAACAGTTGGATGGCATTGTTGAAGAGTGGGAACGGGTTTCGATGGAACTGGAAGAAACGAAAAATTAGAACAAAACGCATACTTCCGGGCACTATGTGAGAGAAACGTTATACCTCGGTAGAAGGTATTCCTGGCGGGTATCTGTTTCTCGGTGTCGAAACAGGTGTTTCTCGTTGAGGAACGAGGCGTTCCTCGGTGTCGGTCACCTTCTTCCTCGGTGCCGGACTGCGGGTAGGATGATTGCTGATTAGAGAGACTATTTAATTATTTATACAATATGAAAGTAACCAAGTATTTACCAATTCTTGCCGTATGCCTTATGACAACAGGATGTAACAGTAAGAAAGAGGCCGTGCTGACGTCCGGTATCGACCTTGCTAATCTGGATACCACGGCTATGCCGGGTACAAGTTTTTATCAATATGCCTGTGGAGGTTGGGTGAAAGATCATCCGCTGACAGACGAGTATTCACGTTTCGGTACATTCGACATGTTGCGCGAAAACAGTCGTGAACAACTGAAAGCATTGATTGCCGAATTGGCAGCGAAGAAAGATAACGCACCGGGCAGTGCTGCGCAGAAAGTAGGCGATCTTTATAATATCGCAATGGATAGCGTGAAGCTGAACCAGGAAGGTGTAGCTCCGATCAAAGCAGAACTGGCAGCCATTGACGCTCTCAAGGATAAAGGAGAAATCTATGCATATATCGCCGAGAGCCAGAAGAAAGGCATCCGTCCTTACTTCACCATGTTTGTAAGTGCAGATGATATGAACAGTTCCATGAATATCGTACAGACCTATCAAGGTGGTATCGGAATGGGACAGCGTGACTATTATCTGGAGAATGACGAGCAGACTAAAAATATCCGTAATAAATATCAGGAACATATCGCCAAAATGTTCCAGTTGGCAGGTTATGATGAGGCTACTGCACAGAAAGCTGTGAAAGCAGTGATGAACATCGAAACTCGCTTGGCGAAAGCGGCTCGTTCACAAGTGGAATTGCGTGATCCTCATGCTAATTATAACAAGATGGATAGGGCGACGCTGAAAAAGAACTTCCCTACTTTTGACTGGGATACTTATTTCACCGTTTCCGGTTTGAAAGATTTGGAAGAAGTGAATATAGGTCAGCCTGCTGCCATGAAGGAAGTAGCCGATGTGATAAACACCGTATCATTGGACGATCAGAAACTGTACCTCCAATGGGGATTGATAGATGCTGCCGCTTCTTATCTAAGCGATGATTTTGAAGCACAGAACTTCGATTTCTACAGCAGGACAATGTCTGGAAAGAAAGAAATGCAACCTCGCTGGAAACGTTCCGTGAGCACCGTAGATGGTGTACTTGGCGAAGTGGTAGGACAGATGTATGTAGAGAAGTACTTCCCGGCTGCTGCCAAAGAACGTATGGTTACATTGGTGAAGAACCTGCAAACTTCTTTAGGAGAACGTATCAAAGGTTTGGAATGGATGAGTGAACCGACCAAGGAAAAAGCGTTGGAGAAACTGGCAACCTTCCATGTAAAAATAGGTTATCCTGATAAATGGAAAGATTACTCCGCACTGGAGATCAAAGATGATTCTTACTGGGCAAATATCGAGCGTGCCAACGAATGGGATTACAACGAAATGATTGCCAAAGCCGGCAAACCGGTAGACAAGGATGAATGGTTGATGACTCCTCAAACAGTGAACGCTTATTATAACCCGACTACCAATGAAATCTGCTTCCCGGCAGCTATCCTGCAACCTCCGTTCTTCGATATGAATGCGGACGATGCTATGAACTACGGTGCAATCGGCGTGGTAATCGGCCATGAGATGACTCATGGATTTGACGATCAGGGACGTCAATATGACAAAGACGGAAACCTGAAAGATTGGTGGACAGAAGAGGATGCTAAAAAGTTCGAAGAACGGGCACAGGTGATGGTTAACTTCTTTGACAGCATTGAAGTAGCTCCGGGCGTACACGCAAACGGTAGCCTGACACTTGGAGAGAACATTGCCGACCACGGAGGTTTGCAAGTTTCTTTCCAGGCATTCAAGAATGCAACAGAAGCCGCACCGCTGGAAATTATTGACGGATTTACTCCGGAACAACGTTTCTTCCTAGCTTACGCTAATGTGTGGGCAGGAAATATCCGTCCGGAAGAAATTCTCCGATTGACCAAACTTGATCCTCACTCATTAGGCAAATGGCGTGTGGACGGTGCTCTTCCTCATATTCAGAATTGGTATGAAGCATTCAAAATCACCGAACAGGATTCGATGTTCGTACCTAAAGAAAAACGAGTGTCTATTTGGTAATAGTTTTTGAATAGAGAACATATATGCGAAGAGGCGTTGATTTTCCGTTGAGGAGAGTCAACGCTTTTTTTTATTAATTCACACCTTATTTATTACGTACGATAAACAATATTTCGTAACTTTGCACACCAAATACTTAATAAGCAATTCAATGTCAGAGTCTAAAAGAATAAAAACTGCATTGGTATCTGTATACCATAAAGAAGGTTTGGATGAAATTATTACCAAACTTCATGAAGAGGGAGTAGAGTTTTTGTCAACAGGCGGAACTCGTCAGTTTATTGAATCATTGGGATATCCTTGCAAGGCAGTGGAAGATTTGACCACTTATCCTTCTATTCTCGGTGGTAGAGTAAAGACATTACATCCGAAAATTTTCGGAGGTATTCTTTGTCGTCGCGGTCTGGAACAGGATATGCAACAGATTGAGAAATATGAAATTCCCGAGATAGATCTGGTTATTGTTGATTTGTATCCGTTCGAAGCTACCGTAGCTTCCGGTGCATCTGAAGCAGACATTATTGAAAAAATCGATATAGGCGGAATCTCACTGATTCGTGCCGCAGCCAAGAACTATAACGATGTAATCATCGTAGCTTCTCAAGCTCAATACAAACCATTATTGGATATGTTGATGGAGCACGGCGCTACTTCTTCACTTGAAGAACGTCGCTGGATGGCTAAAGAAGCATTTGCCGTTTCTTCTCACTACGATTCAGCTATTTTCAACTATTTCGATGCCGGCGAAGGTTCTGCTTTCCGTTGCTCTGTTAATAGCCAGAAGCAACTTCGTTACGGTGAGAACCCACATCAGAAAGGTTATTTCTACGGAAATCTGGAAGCAATGTTCGACCAGATTCACGGAAAAGAAATCTCTTATAACAATCTTCTCGACATCAACGCAGCCGTTGACTTGATCGACGAATTCGATGACCTCACTTTCGCTATCCTGAAACACAACAACGCTTGCGGATTAGCTTCCCGTGCTACAGTTTTGGAAGCTTGGAAAGACGCATTGGCCGGTGATCCGGTTTCTGCTTTCGGAGGTGTATTGATTACGAATGGTGTCATCGACAAAGAAGCTGCGGAAGAAATCAACAAGATTTTCTTCGAAGTGGTTATCGCGCCGGATTATGATGTGGATGCACTCGAAATCCTGGGACAGAAAAAGAACCGCATCATCCTCGTTCGTAAGGAAGCTAAATTGCCTAAGAAACAATTCCGTGCTTTGCTGAATGGCGTATTGGTGCAGGATAAAGATACTAATATTGAAACGGTAGCCGACCTGAAAACCGTGACAGACAAAGCTCCTACTCCGGAAGAAGTGGAAGATATGTTGTTTGCCAACAAAATTGTAAAGAACAGCAAATCCAACGCCATCGTATTGGCAAAGGATAAACAACTTCTTGCAAGCGGTGTAGGACAGACTTCACGTGTAGACGCATTGAAACAAGCAATTGAAAAAGCCAAATCATTCGGTTTCGACCTGAATGGTGCAGTCATGGCTTCCGATGCCTTCTTCCCGTTCCCCGACTGTGTGGAAATTGCAGATAAAGAAGGTATTACGGCTGTTATCCAACCGGGAGGTTCGGTAAAAGACGATTTATCATTTGCTTATTGCAATGAGCACGGTATGGCGATGGTGACTACCGGTATCCGTCATTTTAAACACTAAAGCGATTTACTATTTGACAATTTACAATTTACTATTCAGCCGTTCGGCAATATGGATTTGATTGTCAGATAGTAATAAGTATGTATCAAATAGTAAATAGTAAATTGTCAAATAGTAAATAAAAAAATGGGATTATTTTCTTTTACACAAGAGATAGCAATGGACTTGGGCACAGCCAATACTATCATCATCACGAACGGAAAAATCGTGGTGGATGAGCCTTCGGTTGTAGCTCTGGATCGCCGTACAGAAAAGATGATTGCCGTGGGGGAAAAGGCGAAGTTGATGCATGAAAAAACCCACGAAAACATACGTACCATCCGTCCGTTGAGAGACGGAGTGATTGCCGACTTCTATGCTTGCGAGCAGATGATGCGCGGTTTGATAAAGCAGGTGAATACTCGCAACCATTTGTTTTCACCTTCTCTTCGCATGGTGATTGGCGTTCCTTCGGGAAGTACGGAAGTCGAACTCCGTGCTGTCCGCGACTCTGCGGAACATGCCGGTGGCCGTGACGTCTATTTGATTTTTGAACCGATGGCTGCGGCAATCGGTATCGGTATCGACGTAGAAGCTCCGGAAGGAAACATGATTGTCGATATAGGTGGTGGTTCTACGGAAATTGCTGTTATCTCTTTGGGAGGTATCGTTTCCAACAACTCCATCCGTACTGCCGGTGATGACCTGACGGAAGATATTCGCGAATACATGAGCCGTCAGCACAATGTGAAAGTCAGCGAGCGTATGGCCGAACGTATCAAAATCAACGTGGGTGCTGCTTTAACCGAACTGGGTGAAGACGCTCCGGAAGATTATATCGTTCATGGTCCGAACCGTATCACAGCTCTTCCGATGGAAGTGCCTGTATGCTATCAGGAAGTGGCTCACTGTTTGGAGAAATCTATTTCAAAGATCGAAACGGCTATCTTGAGTGCATTGGAAAATACGCCTCCTGAACTGTATGCTGATATTGTACACAATGGTATCTATCTCTCCGGAGGTGGTGCATTGCTTCGTGGACTGGATAAGCGTTTGACCGACAAGATCAACATTCCTTTCCATATTGCGGAAGATCCTTTGCACGCAGTTGCCAAAGGTACAGGTGTGGCATTAAAGAACGTAGACCGTTTCTCTTTCTTAATGAGATAAACCGGGAATGAGGAATTTATTAAACTTCCTTCTGAAATACAATTACTGGTTCCTCTTCATCGTATTGGAGGTAGCCAGTTTTGTTTTGTTATTTCGGTTCAACCGTTATCAGCAGAGTGCATTTTTCACTTCTGCCAATACGGTTGTAGGGGCAGTTTATGAAGTTTCGGGAGGAATTTCCTCTTATTTTCATCTGAAATCGGTCAATGACGATCTGCTGGACCGGAACATGGTGCTCGAACAACAGATTACTAATCTGGAGAAAGCATTAAAAGAGCGTCAGCTCGATTCTATGACCATCAACAGCATCCGGCAGGTATCGGAGACGGATTATGAGCTGTTCAAGGCTCATGTGATAAAGAACAGTTTGAATCTCGTTGATAATTATATCACGCTCGATAAAGGCTCTTCTTCCGGCATTCGCTCCGAAATGGGAGTGGTGGACGGCAATGGAATTGTAGGGATTGTTTACGAAACATCCCCTTCCTATTCGGTAGTGATTTCGGTATTGAACAGCAAGTCGAATATCAGTTGTAAGATTGTTGGTAGCGATTACTTCGGCTACCTGAAGTGGGAACATGGAGATTCGCGCTATGCTTATCTGAAAGACCTGCCTCGTCATGCAGAGTTTAATTTGGGAGATACAGTAGTCACCAGCGGCTTCTCGACTGTCTTCCCGGAAGGTGTTATGGTGGGAACGGTGGATGATATGTCCGACTCTAATGACGGACTTTCCTATCTGTTGAAGATTAAGCTGGCTACTGATTTCGGTAAATTGAGTGATGTTCGCGTGATAGCCCGGACGGGACAGGAAGAACAGAAGAAACTTGAAAACAAGGTGACGCAAGAATGATAATTACTTATATACATAGAATCGGATGGTTTATCGGCTTGGTGCTTCTTCAGGTATTGATTCTGAATAATGTGCATATTGCCGGATACGCAACTCCTTTTCTCTATATCTACTTTATTCTGAAGTTCAGCTCCGGTACTTCCCGCAATGAACTGATGCTGTGGGCTTTCTTCTTCGGACTGACCATTGACATCTTTTCCGATACTCCGGGAATGAATGCGGCGGCTACTGTGTTGCTCGCTTTTCTCCGGCCCTCTTTGCTTCGTTTGTTCACACCCCGTGATAATCCGGACAGCCTTATTCCCTCTTTCAAGACGATGGGAATCAGTCCTTTCTTAAAATATACTACTGCAAGTGTTTTTGTGCACAGTCTGGCATTACTCTCCATTGAGTTCTTCTCATTTACCAGCATTTGGCTGTTACTGTTGCGAGTGCTTCTTTGCACTATTCTGACTGTAACCTGTATCATAGCTATAGAAGGGATTAAGAAGTAACGATGGCAAAAGATTATATCTTAGAGAAGCGCAAATTTGTAATCGGAGGCATTGCTATCTCCATTGTTTTGATTTATCTGATACGTCTTTTTGTATTGCAGATCACGACCGATGACTACAAGAAGAATGCTGACAGTAACGCTTTTCTGAATAAGATCCAATACCCCTCGCGTGGCGCTATTTATGACCGGACCGGTAAACTATTGGTATTCAACCAGCCGGCATACGACATAACGATCGTGCCAAAGGAAATAGAGAATCTGGACACACTCGATTTATGCCAATCGCTGAATATCACCCGTGCACAGTTTCTCAAAATAATGAGCGATATGAAAGACCGTCGCCGCAATCCGGGGTATTCCCGCTATACCAACCAGTTGTTTATGTCGCAACTTTCGGCGGAAGAATGTGGTGTCTTTCAGGAAAAGCTGTTTAAGTTTCGTGGCTTTTATATTCAACGGCGTACCATCCGTCAATATTCGTACAATGCTGCCGCCCATGCTTTGGGAGATATCGGAGAAGTCTCCGCAAAAGAAATGGAAGCGGATGAAGAAGGATACTACATCCGTGGGGATTATGTCGGCAAGTTAGGAGTCGAGAAATCGTATGAAAAGTATCTGCGTGGCGAGAAAGGAATTGAGATTCTGCTTCGCGATGCGCACGGTCGTATCCAGGGACATTATATGGATGGTGAATATGACCGTCCTTCCGTTCCCGGCAAGAACCTGACATTGAGTTTGGATATTGACTTACAGATGCTGGGCGAACGTTTATTAAAGAATAAGATTGGAAGCATTGTGGCTATTGAACCGGAGACCGGAGAAATCCTTTGTCTGGTATCCTCTCCCAATTATGACCCGCATTTGATGATTGGGCGCCAGCGTGGCAAGAACCATCTGGCCTTGCAACGTGATATGACCAAACCGCTTTTGAATCGTGCCCTGATGGGAGTGTATCCTCCGGGATCTACGTTCAAAACAGCGCAAGGACTGACGTTTCTGCAAGAAGGAATCATCACCGAACAAAGTCCGGCATTCCCTTGCTCACATGGATTCCATTACGGAAGATTGACAGTAGGCTGTCATGCTCACGGATCTCCCCTGCCATTGATTCCGGCTATTGCTACATCGTGCAACTCCTATTTCTGTTGGGGATTGTTCCGTATGTTTGGCGATCGTAAATACGGTTCGCCACAAAACGCCATTACGGTCTGGAAAGACCACATGGTTTCGCAAGGATTTGGCTACAAACTGGGAGTTGATTTGCCGGGAGAGAAACGGGGCTTGATTCCGAATGCGCAGTTCTACGATAAAGCCTATCGCGGACATTGGAACGGACTGACAGTAATCAGTATCTCTATCGGACAGGGGGAAATTCTATCCACTCCCCTTCAGATTGCTAACCTGGGAGCAACGATTGCTAACAGAGGATACTTTGTGACACCGCATATTGTAAAGGAAATCCAAGATAATCAGTTGGACAGCATCTATCGCGTACCACGTTATACCACTATTGAGAAAAGACATTATGAATCAGTCGTAGAAGGGATGCGTGGCGCAGCCACCGGAGGAACTTGTCGTATGCTGTCAGTGATGGTTCCGGATTTGGAAGCCTGTGGAAAAACGGGTACTGCGCAGAACCGCGGACACGACCACTCGGTATTTATGGGCTTTGCTCCGATGAACAAACCGAAGATAGCTATTGCTGTCTATGTAGAGAACGGCGGATGGGGGGCTACTTACGGAGTTCCTTTCGGCGCACTGATGATGGAACAGTATTTGAAAGGCAAGCTCTCGCCGGAGAACGAGTTGAGGGCGGAAGAATTTAGTAACAGAGTGATATTATATGGTAACGAGGAACGATAGTTTGTGGAAAACGCTGGACTGGGTAACGATTTTTATTTACCTGCTCCTGATTGTTGGCGGATGGTTTAGCGTCTGCGGAGCCAGCTATGACTATGGCGAACGCGACTTCCTCGACTTCTCGACCCGTGCCGGCAAGCAGTTTGTGTGGATTATCTGTTCCTTCGGGCTCGGATTCGTGCTGTTGATGCTGGAAGACCGTATGTATGATATGTTCGCGTACATTATATATGTGGGGATGATTCTCTTGCTCATTGTTACCATCTTCATAGCACCGGACACCAAAGGGTCACGCTCGTGGCTTGTCATGGGGCCTGTGAGCCTGCAACCCGCCGAGTTTGCCAAGTTCGCTACGGCCTTGGCGTTGGCTAAATACATGAACTCTTATTCATTTAGTATCAAGAAAGAAAAGTGTGCCTTTATCCTGGGATTCATCATTCTTCTTCCGATGTTATTGATTATCGGTCAGCGGGAGACAGGGTCCGCATTGGTTTATCTTGCTTTTTTTCTGGTTCTTTATCGTGAAGGAATGCCGGGGGTAGTGCTTTTTGCAGGCGTATGTGCGGTAATCTACTTTGTGGTCGGCATCCGTTTTGATGAAGTCTTTATCGCCGATACTCCTACACCATTGGGAGAATTTATCGTATTACTATTGATCTTATTATTTGCCGGTGGTATGGTGTGGGTATATCGCAAGAAATGGTCTGCCACCCGCAATATCATTGGTGGAAGTTTGGCTATATTACTGATTGCTTATTTAATATCCGAATATTGGGTACATTTTAGCCTCGTTTGGGTGCAATGGGCACTTTGTATTGTGGTGATAGGCTATCTGATTTATTTGGCATTAAGTGAGCGGCAGCGTACTTATTTTCTGATTGCCCTGTTTACAATCGGTTCTGTCGGCTTCCTGTATTCCAGTAACTATGTATTTGATAATGTGCTCGAACCTCACCAGCAAGTCCGTATCAAAGTAGTGCTCGGTTTGGAAGAAGATTTGACCGGTGCCGGATACAACGTGAATCAGTCCAAGATTGCCATCGGTTCCGGTGGGTTGACAGGAAAAGGGTTCCTGAATGGTACGCAAACAAAATTAAAGTACGTGCCCGAACAGGATACCGACTTTATATTCTGTACAGTGGGTGAGGAGCAAGGATTTGTCGGTTCGGCTGCTGTCCTGTTGGCTTTCCTGATTTTGATTTTACGATTAATCTTCCTGTCCGAACGGCAGACTTCCAACTTTGGGCGGGTTTATGGATATTCGGTTGTCAGTATTTTCCTTTTCCACTTATTTATTAATATCGGTATGGTGCTGGGGTTAACTCCGGTTATCGGTATTCCATTGCCTTTCTTCAGCTATGGAGGTTCTTCTTTATGGGGATTTACGATATTGCTGTTTATCTTCCTGCGCATTGATGCAGGACGTGGCAGAAGACTCTAATCTTACTGCTTCTCAATACGGATACCTACATCGCTCAATCCTTGTAACTTTTCATCTTTCATTCCGCTCATAATTTTAATAGTATAATTTGCAGGATGTAAAGGGCGAACAGATGTAATAAAAGTTTCCGATTGGTAAATGCTTCCCCATCCGTGTCCCGTCCATCTTCCGGTAGAGTCAGCCAGGCAGAAAGTAATGGTATCAGTGCGCCATACCGTAGAATCCTGTAGATTCTGACTGATAAATAAATGGAGGTCATGATAAGGATATTCGATACTGTTGCGGACTTCCGCAAAAAGCCGGAGAGTAGTGGGAACGCTGTCAGTTATGGGAATCTGAAAAGAGAGTGTATCACTCTTTCCCCATCCCTTGTTGGGAAGGGATTGATAAGAGTGATACACTGTATGTTCATTGCAGGCTGTCAGTAAGCAAGCGCTGAATAGACTCAATATACTATTCTTGAGTAGGCTTTTCATTAGTTGACTGTTTCTCCTGATTCTGATTTCTTTCCGGCCTAGAAGGACGCTCGTGGTTGGGACGACGTTCTTGACGTTCCTGTCCTTGCTGTTCGCGTTGACGGTCTTGTTGCTGCGGACGTTCCTGATTCGACCGTTCCTGTCCTTGTGGACGTTCCTGATTTGATCCTCTTTCCGGACGTCTGTTTTCGTTGTTCCGTCCTTGGTTCTGTCCTCTGTTCCGGTTGTTGTTATTGTTATTTCTCGGGCGGTTGTCTCTTTCCCCTCTGTTGCCGTTTTCTGACTGTTGCGGGCGGTTTTCATTTTCCCGTTGAGGTTGTTGCGGACGATTGCCGCCTTCTGCTTGCTGTTGCGGGCGGTTTCCGTTATTATTGTTTCCTTTCTTCTTCTTTTTATTATTCCGGTTAGCGTTATTGCCGCCCTCTTTATTATTCCGGCTGCGGTCGAAACGGGTAACACTTTCCTGTTCCAGCAAATCAACTGGTTTTCTCGGTTCCGGTTTCTTTTCTTCTTCGAGCAAGCTGTCCGGTTTCATCCCTTTCTTATTCATGGAGATTACTTCGAACGCACGTTTGCCGCTGATGGTGACCAGGTTGGCTGGGAAGTTTTTATCCGTAGAATAAGAAACCTGATTGCTTAGAATATCTGCTTTGAAGAAATAGAAAGTACCATCCTTCGTTTCCAGTTCTATCTCTCTCGAAGGGAGACGTTTTTGAGCTTCCACGTAACAGTCCACCTCATAATTCAGGCAGCATTTTAGCTTGGCACATTGTCCGGCAAGTTTCTGCGGATTTAATGAGATGTCCTGAAAACGGGCTGCACTGGTAGAAACAGAGACGAAGCTCGTCATCCACGTAGCGCAGCAAAGTTCGCGTCCGCAAGGGCCGATACCGCCGATGCGTCCTGCTTCCTGACGGGCACCGATTTGTTTCATTTCGATACGTACGCGGAATGCTTCGGCCAATACTTTAATCAGTTGCCGGAAGTCTACCCGCTCATCGGCAATATAGTAGAAAATAGCTTTGTTGCCATCCCCTTGATACTCCACGTCTCCGATTTTCATATCCAGATTGAGATTCAACGCAATCTGACGCGCACGAATCATCGTAGCGTGTTCTTTGGCTTTGGCTTCGTTGAATTTTTCCATATCTACCGGCTTGGCTTTCCGATAGACACGCTTGATTTCCGTATCTGCTTTGAAGTTTGCTTTCTTCATTTGTAGGGGAACGAGCCGGCCGGTCAATGTAACCACGCCGATGTCATGGCCGGGAGCCGCTTCAACGGCAACTACATCTCCTTTTTCCAGTTTAATCTTGTTGCTGTTCCGAAAATATCCCTTCCGGGTATTTTTGAATTGCACTTCCACCATGTCACTCTCTTCCGCATTGCCCGGAATGTCCGCCAGCCAATCGTAGGTGTTCAGCTTTTTATCTTGTCGGGAGCATCCTTTGCAGCAAAGGCCACCGCTTCCATTATGAAGTTTATATTCCATAAGTTTATATATTTATTATTGCTTCAACAGTACAATCATCTTCAGCGAGAAGTCGAAGAATACCATTTTAGCATTTACATTCTGTTCTATATGTAGTTGCGCTTCGCTTAATTCGTCCATGATCCCCATCACGTTACGTTCGTTGACAAAAGGCGCAAAGCGGGTTGCAAAATTCTGTTCATTAATCGTCATATACGTCAAATTGCGCTGGTGCAGGTTGAAGATAAAATTCTCCCGAATCATGCGCTGGCAATATTCCAGGAAGTTCTTCTGACGTTCACGTCCCATGCCCGCCACTTGCTCGCTCCACATTTTCATCTCCCTGATTTTCCGTTGGTAAGACAACCGCATCAGGCTGACAAACAAGTCAAAAAACAACTGGTTCTCTTCATTCAAATGAATTGTTTCGAGTGCCTTGATAAAATTCCCGTTTGCCAGATGGGCAATGGAAATACTGTCGGCAGGCAAAATGTTATATTTCGTCTGTAATACCCGGTCGATGCTGGCTTCATCAATCTTCCGTACATTCATGCGCTGGGTACGGCTTAGGATAGTGGGCAGAATCATGTCCGGCGCTTCCGATACCAATAAGAAAACCGTTTTTTCGGGCGGTTCCTCAAGCAACTTCAGCAGTTTGTTGGCACACACCGGATGCATTTTTTCCGGCAGCCATACAATTGTAATTTTAAATCCCCCTTCACTGGATTTCAAACTAAGTTTTTTCAGAATCTCGTCACTCTCTTTGGCATAGATCAATGCTTGTGAGTTCTCCGCATCCATCTCTCCTAACCAGTGATTGAGATTAAAGTAAGGATGATTGATAACAAACGGTCGCCAGTCGGCTATATAATCATCGCATACTTCCTTTTTCCCCTTTGCGCTTTTCACGATAGGGAATACGAAATGTACGTCGGGATGCACCAGTTTATTGAATTTCACGCAGGACGGACATGTTCCGCAGGCATCAGTCTCCCCCCGATTGGTGCAACTGATGTAACGTGCGTATGCAATAGCCAACGGCATTTTCCCGACCCCTTCCGGTCCGCAAATAAGCTGGGCATGTGGAATACGCCCCTCATTCACTTCCTGAATGAGCCGTTGCTTGATTTCTTCTTGTCCGATTACGTCTCTGAAAAACATATCAATAAATGATTTTGGCTACTTCTTTGATACTGTCTACTGCTCCGATAGAGTAGAAATGAATACTTGGTACTCCATGAGCCATCAACTCCTTGCACTGGGCTACACACCATTCGATACCTACTTGCTCGGCTTCCGCGTCATTCTTGCATTTCAAAGCCTCTTTCACTAAGTCTTCCGGCAAGTCCACTTTGAAAGTCTTTGGAATCATGCTCAATTGAGACAGCTTCTTGAACGGTTTGATTCCCGGAATGATAGGTATATTGATACCTGCCGCCTTCGCCTGCTCCACAAATTCAAAATATTTCCTGTTATCGTAGAACAACTGTGTCACGGCATATTCCGCCCCGTTCTCCACTTTTTTCTTCAGCCAGTAAAGGTCAGTCTCGATATTAGGCGCTTCTTCGTGCTTCTCCGGATAACAAGCCACCCCGTAAGAAAATGGCGTACTGCTGACTTTCATCTCCGAACCATCCACAAAAATACCTTTATTGAAATTATTGATTTGCTCCTGCAACTCGATAGCATGATGATAACCGTCACCTTCCGGTGTAAATACCGACTCATGTTTCGCTTTGTCACCACGCAACACCAGTAATTCCGTGATATTCAGAAATTGCAGGTCGAGCAACACATACTCGGTTTCTTCACGTGTGAATCCGCTGCACAAAATATGCGGGACTACCGTAATATTGTATTTGTTCTGGATGGCGGCAGCCACGGCAACCGTTCCTGGACGCCTTCTCAAGCGGTTTCTCTGAAACAATCCGTTACCGAGGTCTTTATACACATATTCGCTGCGGTGAGTAGTGATATTGATATATTTCGGGTCAAATTCCCGAAGCGTATCGATTGTTTGATATAACTTTTCTATTCCCGTTCCTTTCAGCGGTGGAAGTATCTCGAAAGAAAAAGCAGTTTTCTTGTTGCTATGTATTAAATCAATTACTTTCATTCTTTTTTTGCTAATGTTCGTTATCTATTTGGATTAAACGTGCATATTGGGACAAAAATACGAAAAAAGAAAGATTTCTTCTTGATTTACTCTAAAATAGTTTTGTTTTTATCGTACTATAATAGATAAAAGAGGGAATATCCCCTGCAGGATACACCCTCTTTTGCCTAATTATTATATTAGAATTTACTTGTCGAGGAATGATTTCTTCATTCTGGCGATGTCCGTCAGATAATCTTGTAAATCCTGTTCATGTTCTTCCTCTTCGGCAAGAATATGTTTGGCGATGTCGCAGGTAGTGAAATCTTTCCCATTGGTAAAATCTGCAATTTCCTGATAACGAAGGATTGCGCAGCGTTCGGAAGCTACATTGTCTTTCAGCAAACTGACAGAGTCGAACCCCTGCGGAGCATCATATTTGCATCTTGCCAACTCAAACCATTGCTTAGGGTCGAGCACCGGAACTCCTTCCAACTCAATGATACGGTCAGCGAGCAGTTGCGCATGTCTGCGCTCTTCTTCGGCATGTTCCTCAAATTCACCCTGTACATCGGCACGCATGGCACCTTCCACTACTAATGCACCTACCCAATATTGATAGTATGCCAACCATTCTTCAGCTAATGCTGCGTTCAACTGTGCGATTAAACTTTCTACATCTAGTTTCCCTTGTAGAATTTTTACACTTTCTCTAGCCATAATTTTTATGTTTAGGTTACTATGTTTAAGTTGCCAATGTAACAGACAGGCGGGATTTTTGTTTATGGCTCATTGAGAATTTAACAGAAAGATAGCTTTACCTACACATAAGTTTGTAAAGTGCTGTTTTATCTGCCACCTGCAACGAAATTGAATTATCTTATTGAAAATAAACGTATTACAGCGTTGCAGATACCTGTTGCAGATACGTTGCAGATGTAGTATCTGCAACGCATCTGTTGGTCTTATAAAACTCGTACAACATGGTAGACAGTACCTCTGTGTACACGTTTCGACGGGATTTCATGTTTACGGAGAACTCGCCCGAACACACTTACCCGCTTGTTTGACAACGGTATGGCACTGCTTTTCTTTATATCTTCCAAAATCTCCGCCGGTGAGAGCCATTCGCCATCCTCTTTCTCTTTGGCCGGACGGAAATAACGGTAAAACAACTGTTCTTCGAGCGAAACTTGTTCAAATTCACGGTTGCTTCTGGTCATAATCTGCTCTTCGGACTGGTCGAACCAGTAACGTTCGCCGTGGTCGAGCTCATACATGGCCTGCGCGTAAAGCTGTTCATAATCTATCGCCTTGTTTGTATCTATCGTTCCGGTTACTTCGATACAGATAAAGCGGCGGCTGCCCGTAGGGTCGGTCAGCAAATCTTTTTGGTTGCTCGTTGCGATGAATGAAGCATAACGGCGCATTTCAAGTACGGCGTTTCCATAAGGTTTGCGCATATTTACAATCGGTTTTTGCAGGATATGTTTCAGGTATCCTTGTTGGGTGGCGCTGATCTGGTCGAACTCGTCAATGTTGATGAGCGCAAAACGATTGAGATACAATTCGGCATCCGTCTTTCGTGAGAAATCGATGCTGTCCGTATAGTATGCACGCATGGCGGGCGGGATGAGGCTGCGGCAGAATGTCGATTTACGGCAACCTTGCGGGCCTACCAGCAGGGGCGAAACATTATTCGCATATTTCTTATCTGTCCCACGCCAGTGCATGACCATGTTGAGAAACCAGCGGTGAAACAAGTCTACCCAATGCTTGTTTTCGCAGGGAACGGTTTGTGCCAGTCCGCGGATACGGTCTTTGCCGTCCCAGACGGGGAGATGGTAGAGGAAATCTTCCAACGGATTGAATACGGGGATGCGGTTGGAGTAGATATACCGGCTTATGTCCCTGTCCCATAGCGGAATACCCTCGGCTTGCGCATCTAGTGCGATACTGTTCAGCACCCGTTTGTTGATAGGATTGAAGTAAAAATGGAATGAGTTCCGCTCGCGGTATTCCACTTCTCCCACTTGGGTGTTGTAACGGAATTCGTAGCGCCTGTTCATAAACTCCTCTGTCTGGAGTGACAGGTACTGTTCTTTCCCTAAGCTGCTCTTCTTTCCGAACCCTTTTTGTTCTTCATATACATTCTTGACCAGCTGGCGGATGAGCACCTCTTGACGGCGCAGGTAATAGTGGAAAATAGTACGTTTCACCGTTTCCTCTTCGGGAATGCCCGAATGGAAGCAGTTGACAGCCAGTTGTGTCACCATAGCCTGAAAGTCTTCCCCTCTTTCGGGGGCACCTTCATCTTCCGCTTCGTAGATTTCTTCATGGGTCTTTCTCAAAGCCGCTTCGAAAAGCATGAATACAGCGCGCTCCGTGTCATATCCCGGCACGGCCCGTGTCAACGGTGACTTTTCCGAGCGTACTGCTTCCCGATAAGTCAGTTCTTCGGGCATCCCTGACGGTTGTGACAGATAAAACGGAACGGAATCCGGTCTGTACATAAGTTCCGGGTCGTATGACAGCCGTGAGTACTGTTCCAGACTAGGCTCTTTGGGTAAAATGCTGAACGGAATTTGCGGCTGATAGCATTTCACGGCCAAACGATAGGCATGCGCATGAAATATCTCCGCTTCTTCTCTTTTCTGTGGAAGCGAATTGTCTGGGCGGGTAAATTTCGCCCATATTTTCACTGACCGTCCGCTCGAACCGGTAAAGACGCAGTGAGTCTGCGGCTGTTCCCATGCCAATTGTTTTACTAATGCAATCTCCGGGCCGCCTGACAACGGCCCGACGGTCAGTTCTACTATTCCGTTATAACTTTTCATTTGTTTCCCACCTTCCGTCCTGCGGAATTCCGCAGCCGGAAGAATCTTCGGAAGCTTGTCTGCTTCATAGCAGCGTGAGTCGGGCAGGGAATATCGCAACACTTCTCTGAAGGCGGACACAGGCTGTGTCTTTGTTTCTGTCCGTGTTTTTCCTATCCACGTTTCCATATCCATTGTAGTCAGCGCAGTAGTTTTGTCCTTGTCTCTTAATTGAGTAATTTTCATCTTTTGTTTTGTTAATAATATTCTGCTAAGTTAGTCATATTTGCCCGTTCTTGCAAATAAACATGGATATTTTATCTGTTTATCCTTTTTATCCGTACATTTGTAGAATTTAATAACAATAAAACCGATAAACAGCAATGAAAGAACCATTCGATTATTCCATCGTTCCTTATACTTTCGGCTTGTGTGCAGCCGAAGAATGTCCGCGTGCCACGACTTGTCTGCGGCATATCGCCTTAGAGTATGCTCCGGCGGAGCGGGTTTTCCTGTCAATAATGAACCCCAACCGGCTGAAAGCGATGAAAAGTGCTTGTGATTATTACCGTTCCAATGAGAAAGTGCGTTATGCACGCGGCTTTATGCGTACGATTAGTGCTCTTACGGTTCGTGTGGCAGATGCCTTTCGCTATCGTATGATTGAATATATGGGTAGAAAGAACTATTATTTGAAACGTAGGGGAGACATGAACCTTAGTCCGGTCGAACAACGGCGGATTATTGCCGTAGCCAAGGAACTTGGCGTTAGTCTGGATGAGTATTTCGACGGTTACGTGGAGGATTATAACTGGGGTTAGTCTTGTATATCTCCTTCTCTGAAAATCTTTAGCTACGGTTTCGCTGTCGTTTCTGTAGTGTACTAAATAAGTTGACACTTCTTAAATGCGAAATTCCCATGAAAGAATTAAAAAAGAAGTACACTCCTTACACAGAATC